>JAPPPC010000641.1 GCA_028817685.1 Rhodospirillaceae bacterium | reverse complement strand
CGGCGAACTGGCCATGCGGATGTAGTGTGCCGAAATGGTATCTGGAATCGATGGATCAGTTCGTCGCCTTGGGTGCTGCCGCGGCGGTGACGAAGGAGATTAAGCTCGCGACCGGCATCTGCCTCATCATTCAGCGTGACCCGATTTACCTAGCCCGGGAAATCTCGACCATCGATCACCTCTCCAACGGTCGCATGATCTTCGGCATCGGCGGCGGCTGGAACGCGGAGGAAATGGAGAACCACGGTACCGAGTTCAAATCCCGCTTCCGGAGAATGCGCGAGCAGATCGCCGTGATGAAAGCGATCTGGACCCAGGACCAGGCGGAGTTTCACGGCGAGTTCTACGATTTCGACCCCATCATCCACGACATGAAACCGGTTCAGAAGCCGCACCCGCCGATCGTGATCGGCGGCGGCTTCCCGCACGCGGCGGAGCGTGCCATCGAGTATAGCGACGGCTGGATTCCGATCCTGGGCAGCGATTTGGCGAACCTGCAAGTCGTCTCGGATTTCCAGCAGATGGCGCGGGATGCCGGCCGGGACCCGGACAGTCTTTCGATCACGACCTTCGGGCTCGACCGCACCTTCCAGGGCGCCGACGCCTATTTCGAGAGCGACGACGAAATAAAGCGCTTTCGCGACGCGGGCGTCGACCGCATCAATTTCCAACTCCAAGCCGAAGGCCGCGACGCGATGCTGCGGCTGCTCGACGAGGCAGCCCGTTACGTTCCGATCGCGGCCGGGTAACCGCTGACGCGCCCGCGCTTTGAAGCCTATCGGATAACGCCGCTGTCCCGCAGCGCGCCGATTTCACCGTCGCTCATGTCGAGCAAGCCACTCAGCACATCGTCGGTGTGTTCGCCCAGCAGCGGCGGTGCAACCGGGTCGACGACGGGCGTTTCGGAGTATTTGATCGGCGAGGCGACAAGGCGCAAATCGCCGATGGTCGGGTGCGGCATCGTCGCGACCATGCCGCGCGCGGCGGTTTCCGGTGCGTTCAGCGCTTCGGCGACGGTGCGCACCGACCCGCCCGGCACACCGGCCCCCCTGATCTTCTCGATCCAGTAATCGCGAGACTCTTTCGCAAAGGCTTCGGAGATCAACGCATTCAGCGCGTCGCGGTTGCCGATCCGCCCCTCGCGCGTGTTGAAGGGCGGGTCGGTGACCAGTTCCGGCCGTTCCAGCACGCCCTCGGCGAACTTCTTCCACAGGCCGGGATTGCCGACCGCGATATAGACCGGTCCCGTCTTGGTATGGAAAAGCCCGTTCGGCACGGATGAGCCGCGCGCATTGCCGCGCTGCACCGGTTCCGTGCCGGTGTTGAGATACCCGGACCCGATATCGGTCAGCACACTGAGCGCCGTATCGTACAGGGCCAAATCAATGAACTGGCCCCGCCCCGTCCGCTGCCGGGTCAGGATCGCGCCCATGACGGCCTGGGTCGCGTAAAGCGAGGTATAGACGTCGATGATCGAAAGCGGGTGGCGCAACGGGTCCTGCCCCGGCTCGCCGCTGAACGACATCAATCCGGACTCCGCTTGGAGGATCGGGTCGTAGCCCGGCAGGTCGGCCAGCGGACTGCTGCGCCCATAGGCAGAAACCGAACAGTAGATGAGGTGCGGATGACGGTCCTGTATCGCCTCGAAGTTCAAGTTGCGCCGCAACATCACGCTCTTGCGGAAATTCTCCACCAATACGTCACATTTCGCCGCCAGCGCATGGACGACTTCGGCACCCTCCGGTTTCGTGAAATCCAGCGCGAGGCTCTTTTTGTTTCGGTTCGCGGCAAGGAAGAACGTCGCCTCATCGCCGATCTCCGGCGGTCGCATGGCGCGCGTGTCGTCGCCGCGCTCCGGATGCTCGACTTTTATGATTTCCGCCCCTAGATCGGCCATCTGCTGCGTACAGAGCGGCCCCGCGAAGACGCGGGAAAAGTCGAGAACGCGGATGCCCGCAAGCGGCCTGTTGTCTTCCATCACCTATCCTCACCATCCATCGGCATGAAAACGCACAGGAAGCACGGAACAACCAGCGCGAGAATCGTCGTTGCCAAGCACGCCAAGACCATACAATGTTGCCGAACCCTCTGTCAGCGGCATGGCATGAAATGCCTGATTTGAAAGACAAACCGCACTATCTCGGCCATCGCGACCGGCTGCGCGAGCGGTTCCGGGCGACCGGCGGCAACGGCATGCCGGATTACGAGGTGTTGGAACTGCTGCTCTACCAGGCGATCCCGCGCCGCGACGTGAAACCGATTGCCAAGGACATTCTGGACAGGTTCGGTAGCCTCGGTGCGGCACTCAGCGCCCCGGTCGAAGCGCTGCAAAAAGTTAAGGGAGTCGGCGAAGCTGCGGCGACTGCCTTGAAGGTCTCGCACGCCGCCGGACTGCGGCTGGCTCAACAACAGGTCATGGAGCGTGAGGTCATCGGCTCCTGGGACCAGGTGCTCGCCTATTGCAAGGCGGCGATGGGCCACGAACCGGTTGAGCAGACGCGTATTCTGTTTCTCGACCGCAAGAACAAGCTGATCGCCGACGAAGTGCAGCAACGCGGCACCGTCGACCACACGCCGCTCTACCCGCGGGAAGTGGTCAAGCGCGCGCTCGACCTGCACGCCTCAGCCATCATTCTGGTGCACAACCACCCTTCCGGCGACCCGACCCCATCGCGTGGCGATATCGACATGACCAAACGGGTTCAGGAGGCCGCGGAGAAGCTCGGCATCGCCCTGCACGATCATGTGGTGATCGGCCGCAACGACCATGCGAGCTTCCGTTCGATGGGGCTGCTGTAGCCAATTTCGTTCACGCCGGTACGGGCGGTTATAGTCCCACTCGGATTTGGGCAGTGGGGGTATTCAGAATGGGGAACGATAGACTGATCCTGTGGGGGCGCGGATCGAGCCGCACAATGCGCGTTCGCTGGATGCTGGAGGAATTCGGACTCACCTATGACGTCAATCCCATCCAGTCGCGCACCGGCGAGACCAAGACGGACTCCTACACGGCAATCAATCCGAAACAGAAGATCCCGTCGCTGCAGCTTGGCGACTTCGTGCTGACGGAAAGTCCGGCGATCATCACCTACCTGGCCGAGAACTTCGATCCGCCCCCAGGCTTTCACGTGCCCCGGAACAAGGCGGAACAAGCGACGCTGGACGAATGGTGTTTCTTCACCGCCATGGAGCTGGATGCACATACGATCTACATCATCCGGCGCCATGAAGGCCTGACGGAGATTTATGGCGAAGCGCCGCAAGCGGTGGCGTCCGCACGGGAGTACTATTCCAAACAGGCAAACGCCATTGCCGACCGGGTCGCCGCTGCCGGGACTTATCTATTCGGCGACGCGTTCAGCATTGCCGATATCATGCTCGCAACCTGCCTCGATGCGGGGCGCCGCTATGACATCGAACTGCCAGCCTCTCTCGACGCCTATCTGACGCGGGTCGAGCGCCGCCCCGCCTACAGACGAGCCTTCGAAATGAACTATGAAGGGCTTCGTACCTTAGCGCCGTAGCGCTAATCCCTATTCCGAGCCGGTCGGCAATTGATTGAACGGTAGCTCCTTGTCGACACGGATGTCCGGCGGCAGGCCGAGCACGCGCTCGCTGATGATATTGCGCAGGATTTCGTCCGAACCGGCGGCGATCCGGCCGCCCGGCGCGTCGAGCAGCGCCTGCTGGTAAAGCGCGCGCGAAGGCATCGTGTCCGGATCCATCATGCCGCCGGCCATATCCATCAAATCCATCCCGAAATGGGCGATTTCCTGACGCCGGAAACTGGACACCAGTTTGGAAATCGAGTTCTCCGGACCGGGTCGTTCGCCGCGCGACAGCGCCGTCATGAGGCGCGCCCGGATCAGCTTCACGCCCTGCGCCTTGATGTACCAGTCGGCAAGCTTCTCGCGCACCGCGGTATCGGCAATCGCCGGACCGTCCTCCAGTTCGATATCTTTGGTGAGTTGGAAAATGTCCTCGAAGTCGGGCGCCGGCCGGACACCGGAACTGACGCGTTCGTTCATCAAGGTTGTAATGGCGACTTGCCAGCCCTGCCCCACATCGCCGAGCCGTTGCGAGTCCGGGATACGCAAATCCGTCATGAAGACTTCGTTGAAGTTGGAGAAGCCTGACACCTGCTTGATCGGGCGGATCTCAATGCCCGGGGATTTCATGTCGAGGAAAAAGTAGGTCAGCCCCTTGTGTTTGGGCGCGTCCGGGTCGCTTCGGGTCACCAAGATCGCCATGTCGGCATAATGCGCACCTGAGGTCCAAATTTTCTGGCCATTGATGACCCATTCGTCGCCCTCTCGCACCGAGCGGGTGCGCAGGCCCGCCAGGTCCGAGCCTCCGGCCGGCTCGGAAAAGAGCTGGCACCAGATTTCGTCGCCGCGCAGGGTCGCCGGCACGTAGCGCTGCTTCTGCTCTTCGGTCGCATAGGCCAGCAGGGTGGGCACTGCCATGCCATGGCTGATCGAGAATATGGGCGGCGGAATCAGATAATTTGTCTCCTCTTCCGCGAAAATTATTTGCTGCAGCCTGGTCTCGCCTCGCCCACCATATTCCTTCGGCAGAGCGATGCCAGAGAACCCGCCTTCGAACTTTTTGCGTTCCCATTCACGCGCCGCGGGGATCAATTCGGGTTCGCCACGGCGATATTTGTACACCTTGCCCGGCGCTTTCGGTTCGGCGTTCTCCGCCAGCCAGGCACGCGCCTCGGCGCGGAATTCAGCATCTTCCGGGGTATCGTTGAAATCCATCGCGCCTATTCATCTCCGGTGAAGTTGAGGGTCTCACGCTGACTGATCA
>JAPPPC010000661.1 GCA_028817685.1 Rhodospirillaceae bacterium | reverse complement strand
CAGCACATCATCCCAGGCCCAGCCGGTATTGCCGAGCTGACGCCATTGATCGTAGTCGTGGCTTTGACCGCGGATATAGACCAGCCCATTGATCGAACTGGACCCGCCCAGCACCTTGCCACGCGGCCAGGGAATACTGCGGCCGTTTAGGCCTGGGTCCGGTTCCGTCTCGTAGCACCAGTCCGTCTTTGGATTCAGCATGGTCTTGAAGTAACCGACGGGAATGTGAATCCACGGATAGCTGTCGCGCCCGCCCGCTTCGAGCAACAGCACGCGGTTGCCCGCATCCGCGGACAACCGGTTCGCCAATGCGCAACCCGCCGACCCGGCGCCCACAACGATGTAATCGAATTCCTCGCCCGCCATATTTATCGTTCCCGTTACGCCGTTTCGAAGATTCGGCGACCATAGCAGAACGGCCTGTGCCCAGGCCATGCGACACTCAGCCGGCGTTGCGGTAGAATTCGAGCATGGATTTAATGCGTTACTCGATCGACAGGCCTACCGCCATCCTGGCAGCGGTGGTCCTGATCGTCCTGTTCGGCGGGTTGGCGCTTAGCACCATCCCAATCCAACTGTCGCCCAGTATTGCCCAACCGACCATCCATCTGCGCACCGTCTGGCGCGGCGCGGCGCCGGCGGAAATCGAACGTGAGATCATCAACAAACAGGAAGACGCGCTGCGCGGCTTGCCTGGGCTGAAGACAATCATCAGCCATTCCAGACCAGGGCTAGGCCAAGTCCGGCTGAGTTTCCCCGTCGGCCACAATATGGATAAGGCCCTGCTGCTCGTCGCCAACCGGCTGGACCGGGTTACCGACTATCCCGAAGAGGCCGATGCACCGACCTATCGCGCGGCCGATCCTCGCGGCAACCGGATTGCCTGGATCTATATGTGGCCACAGGACGGCAATACCAAACCGATCGAGGAATATGGCGATTTCGCGCATGACGTCGTGCGCGAAAGATTGGAGCGGATTGCCGGTGTCGAATCCGTTTCCGTCCGCGGCGGCCGCGTCCGGCAGCTGCGTATCGATTTCGACCCAGCGAAGATGGCCCGCTTCGGACTAACCGTACCGGATGTACTGGCCCGACTGCGGGCGGCCCATGTGGCCAACACGACGGGCGATATCGCCGAAGGCAAGCGCCGGTATGTCGTCCGCACGGATTGGCGCCTGACATCACCGGAGAAAATCGAAGGGATCGTTCTGCGCAGCAGCCGCGACCCCGTGACCGGCCGTGTCGCGCGCGTGACGGTCGCCGATATCGCCGACGTCGCCTTCCAGTACCGCGAACGCAGTTCCCGGGCGCGCATGAACGGCCGGCGGATCATCAATTTCGGCGTCCGCAACAAGGTGGGCGTCAATGTCATCCGCACCATGGAGGAGATCAAACAAGCGCTCGCGGAGCTCAAGGCCGGTCCGATCGCCGAGCAGCGGCTGGTGCTGGAACAAATGTATGACGAGACGACCTATATCGGATCCGCGATCGATCTCGTGCTGAAGAACATATGGGTCGGCGGCGCTGTCGCGGTGTTCATCCTGCTGCTGTTCCTGCGCTCGGCGCGGGCGACCCTGATCGTCGCGCTGGCAATCCCGACCTCGGTCATTTCCTCGTTTGTCGCCATGGCCGCCTTTGGCCAGTCGATCAATGTAGTTTCGCTTGCCGGCATCGCTTTCGCCGTCGGCATGGTCGTCGACGCGGCAATCGTCGTTTTGGAGAATATCTACCGCTTGCGGCAACAAGGACATTCGGCGGGGAGTGCGGCCTATCTGGGCACCAAACAGGTCTGGGGTGCCATCATGGTTTCCGCCCTGACGACCATTCTCGTTTTTGTACCGGTCCTGTTCACCGATTTGGATATCGGTCAGATTTTCCGTGACATCGCCGTTGCCATCACGGTCGCGGTTGCCCTGTCACTACTGGTGTCCATCACGGTGATACCCGCGTTGGCCAACCGTATTTTGGCCGGCGGCAATGCCTCATCACGAATTCGGATTCCTTTAATCGATAGTGCTGCCGCCGCTTTTGTTTCCATCACCGTGGCATTCACCAAGTTCATCGTGCGCAGCCGTCTGCGCGCCTTGGGGCTGGTCGCCCTAATCATGACGGGCGCAGGCGTCACGGTATGGGGTCTTATCCCGCCGCTCGAATATCTCCCGGAGGGGGACAAGAACCTCGTCATCGGCCGCGCGAAGACGCCGCCGGGATACAATCTCGATACCACCACCGCGCTCGCTTTGGATATCGAACGAAAGCTGCTGCCCTATCTTGAGTCGCGGCGACAGTCGGGCACGGCCGATACGAACCCGCTCACGACAAAGTACTTCACCTTCATCATTAGGCCGGAGGAAGTCATCATCGTCTCCCGCGGCGCCCGGGAAGTCCGCGCCAAGGAACTGATCCCGCTGATCCGCAAGTCTGCGCAAAATTACCCGGGTGTCCGCCCTACCGCCTACCGCCCGGAAATTTTCCGGGTCGCTCGCGGCACAAGGACCATCCTGCTCACCGTCAGCGGCAGCGAGCTGGAGACGATCTTCGAGGTCGTTCCGCAAGTGCTCGACCAGGTTGGCGCGGTACTGCCCCGCAAGGAAGGCACCCAAATCAGCGTGGTACCGCGGGTCGAGTTCGGGTCACCGGAAGTGCGCATCGCGCCAAACGCGACGCGGCTGGCCGATGCCGGCGTCAGCGCGCGGGAATTGGGTCTGACCGTTGACGCCTTCAATGACGGCGTTCGCGTCGACGAGGTCTTGGTCGATGGCCGGTTCATGGATCTCATCCTCGCCGGACGCAAACTGTCGCATGACGAAACGCAGGATATCGCCAACCTTCCTATTATTACCGGCGATGGTACGACGGTCCCGGTATCCTCGCTGGCAACGGTCAAGCTGATCGCCGGCCCGACACGGATCATGCATGAGGATGGCAACCGCGCCGTGGCGCTTCTGATCCGCCCGCCGCCGCAAATGCCGCTCGAAACGGCACTGAATTTGATCCGCGCAGAGGTAATCCAGAAGGTCGAAGCGGATGGGCTGCCCGATGGCATAAGGCTACGGCTCGGCGGCACGGCTGATGCGCTGACCGCAACCGCGCGCGAACTGCGGCTCGACTTGATCCTGGCCTTCGCAATCGTGTTCCTGGTGATGGCCGTGTTGTTCGAAAGCTTCTTCTATCCCCTGATCATCGTGCTGTCGGTACCCGTCGCGGCGGCTGGCGGCGTGATCGGCCTGGAAGTTTTGAATGTCTATCAATTCCAGCAGCTCGACATGCTGACCTTGCTCGGCTTCGTCATCCTGATCGGCATCGTCGTAAACAATGCGATCCTGCTGGTCCATCAGACCCTGCACCACATCCGCGTCGAGGGCTACGGCCATACGGATGCGGTCGTCGAGGCGACGCGCAACCGCATTCGGCCGATCTTCATGTCGACCTTGACCAGTGTCGGCGGCATGCTGCCGCTGGTGCTGTTCCCCGGTGCCGGGTCGGAACTCTATCGCGGTCTGGGATCGGTGGTGATCGGCGGCTTGTCGCTGTCCGCGCTCATCACGCTTGCGATCGTCCCGCCGCTGCTCGCCTTGTTTGTCGGCACGCTGGAAGGTCCAGCCAAGACGCGCACAGCCACTGAAGCCGAATTGGATCGCGATAGGGCCACCGAACAAATGGTTTAACGGCTTGCAAAGAATTCGGACTATAGTCTCCGGTGATCCGTATCACGCAGTCCAAAGGACAAATCCAAATGCCAATCAGCAATCGATCCGTGTTCGCGGCTGTGCTGGCTGCGTGCTTTGGCTTAGCCGTATCCGCAACACTGGCCGACGTGGAGGTCTGGACGGATAAAGAGCGCGTTATCCTGAAAGGCGACCTCAAGGGCATGAGAGTTCTGCCGCCGGGTTCGAAAGGCAAAGCTCGGCCGACAGGGGCAAAAAGGCCCAAGGCAAAGCCACGCGTCGCGAACCGCGCCCCCCGGACGCTGCGGGTCGGACCGGGCGAGGAATTCAAGCTGCCAAGTCAGGCAGCCGCCTTCGCGGTCGATGGCGATACGATCGAGATCAAAGCCGGCGAGTATGTCGATTGCGCCACATGGCGCCGTAACAATCTGACGATCCGGGGTGTCGGCGGCCGTGCGCACGTTAAGGACAAGGTGTGCAGCGGAAAGGGTATCTGGAACCTGGTCGGCAAGAACACCACGATCGAGAATATCGAGTTCTCCGGCATGTATAACGCGTCGCGCAACGGGTCGGGTATTCGCCACCAAGGCATGCATCTGACGGTCCGCAACTCATATTTTCACGACGGCGAAGAGGGCATTCTCGGCGGGTATAAGGCGGGCAACGTCATTCTGGTCGAAGACAGCCTATTCGAGCGGCTTGGCGCCATTGGCCAATCGCACCCGATCTATATCAATGGCGGCAAATCCATGACATTACGCCGCACCGTCATTCGTGGATGCATCGACCAGGCCAATTGCTTCAAAAGCAGGGCACAGCAAAACACGCTCACCTGCAACGTCATTGCCAGTATGGACGGCAACTCCTCGTGGGAAGTCGATATTCCCTATGGCGGGCGGGCAACCATCCGGAACAATGTGATTCAACAAGGCGCGCGGAGCGTGAACTACGGCATAATCGGCTTCGCCATGGAGACCCATAAGCCGGGACAGAAAAACCCCGAACAGACGCTTAATCTCGAGAACAACCTTATCATCAACGACCACAATAAAGGGCGGTTCATCGTCTATCGGGAGCACAAGAACACGAAGTTCAATGTTCGGGGCAACAAGTTTGTCGGCAAGGGACGACTCGATCACCGAACCGGCAACAAGCTCTTCAGAGAC
>JAPPPC010000220.1 GCA_028817685.1 Rhodospirillaceae bacterium | reverse complement strand
CTTCCGAGGTCGCCCCGATCCAGACCGGCATGTCTTTCTGGTAGGGCTTGGGCAGGACTTCGATATCGTTGTACTCGAAATACTTCCCCTTGTGGGAGAAGGAGCCCTCCTGCCAGGCCTTGACCACGACCTCGACGCTTTCGCGGAATTTCGGATAGCTGTCCTCCGGCGGCACGCCGAACGCCTCATGTTCCTTGGCATCGAAGCCTCGGCCCGCCCCCCAATTGACGCGGCCCTTTGTAAGCTGGTCCAGCAACGCCACTTCTTCGGCCAGACGGAGCGGGTGATAGAAGGATGCCAGGGAAATACCGGTGCCGATGCGTAGGTTCTTCGTATGCGCGGCAAGGTGAGCGCCCATGATGTGGACCGACGGGCAGACGCTGTAGGTGCTGAAGTGATGCTCCGCCAGCCACACCGCGTCATAGCCCGTCTTGTCCATCAGCTCGATGCGGTTGAACGCCCGCTCATAGACCTGTTCCAGTGGAATTCGACGACCCGGCCAAGCAAAGAACTGCAACACTCCAAACTTCATGACGACCCCGCACTGTTACTTCGATGCCTACGGTAACAGAGGAGGTCTGGAGCAGCCAGCGACGACGATGGATTCGACGATTTGCACACGCTACGCTGCCAGCGGAAGGAATTCGATGCCGCGCTTGATCACCCTCCTCTTCACCCTACTCGTCTTTCCAGCTGTCGCCGCAGACCGTGCCGTCGACCTGGAACTGGTGCTTGCTGCTGACATATCCGGCAGTATGGACTCGCAGGAGGGCGCCCTGCAGCGCGAAGGGTTTGTCCGCGCGCTGCGCCATCCGGAGGTGCTGAAGGCGATCGAAGGCGGGCAGCTCGGCCGCATCGCCGTCACCTATGTGGAATGGGCTGGCCCGCATTTTCAAAGCACGCGGGTCGACTGGACCGAGATTGCCGACGCGGGCGACGCTGCCGCCTTTGCCGATGCGGTGGCGCGGCCGGAGATCTCAACCGCTTGGTATACCTCGATCAGCGCGCTGATCACGGCCGGAGCCCAGAGCTTCGAGGGCAACGGCTTCGAGGGCACGCGGCGGGTCATCGACATTGCCGGCGACGGTCCCAACAATAAGGGTGAGATGTTGCCGGCGGCGCGGGACCGCGCCGTCGCCGACGGTATCATCATCAACGGCTTGCCGATCATCAACGACCGCCTCAGCCCCAACGGCTTTCCGCCGCTGCCCAATCTCGACCTCTATTACGAGGACTGTGTTATCGGCGGCAGCGGCGCCTTCCTCGTCGTCGCCAACGGCTTTGGGGACTTCGCCCGCGCGATCCTGAAGAAAATGGTGCTGGAGATCGCCGGCCACGCGCCGCCGCCGGAGCGGCTCTACCGCGTCACGAACCGACCGCGGCCCGGCTGCGACGCTGGCGAACGTCAGCTTGAGAAATGGCGACCGCCATGGTTTTACGACAACTGATCCAAACCCGCTGCGAGGCGGCCGCTACAAACCCTGCCGCACCCGCGGGAATACCTCTTCCGACAACAGCTGCATGGTCTCAATCGAGCGCGCAACCTCCAGTCCCGGCCAGTGCATGCTCATCACGATGTGGTTCATGCCGACCCGCTTGTTGAAGGCGATGATCTGCTCCGCCACATCGTCGGGTGAGCCGATGAAGAAGCGATCCTTGAGCAGTTCCTCGAAGGGCTGGCCCAACTCATCCTTGTTGTCCGGGCGCGACCGGCCCAGGCCCCAGGCGTGATAGGCCTTGTACTTGGTCATGATCGGTTCCTTGGCCAGACGGTAGGCCTCCTCCCGCGTCGGTGCGCAGAAAACCTCGCGCCGGAAGGGAAACTCTTCCGGGAACGGTCGGCCCGCCGCGTCGAGCGCCCGCTTGTAGGTTTCGACCTGGCTTTCCAGCTCATCGAGCCGGTCGTTCGGGCCCGGGTACCAGCAGGTCCCCATCTTTGCCGCCCGCTTGATCACCGCATCCGCGCTGCCACCGATCCAGATCGGCGGCGTCGGCTTCTGCACCGGCATGGCGGAGCAGCTCGCCTCCTTCAGTTCGAAATGCGAGCCCTTCATGGTGACGGTCTCTTCCGTCCACAGCCGCTTGATCGCCAAGAGGTTTTCCTCAAACCGTTTGGCCCGGTCGCGCGGCGTCGTGCCGAAGGCCAGGAACTCGACCTCGCGGTAGCCCACACCGCACCCGAAGATGAGCTTGCCGTTGGTCATGATGTCGAGGGTGCCGAGCTGCTCGGCCACATCGAGCGGTTTATGCATCGGCAGCAACAACACGCCCGTGTTCAGCCGCAGACTCGGCGCTTCCGCCGCGACCCGGCACAGGAATGGGACTTGCTGCAAATCCTGCAACGGATGGGTGCTGTAATGCGCGCCCTTGGTGATCGAATGATAGCCCCACTTCTCCGCGAGCCGCGCCTGCTCCAGCATTTCTGCGAACCGCGCCGCAACATCGTCGCCTTTTGGGAACTGCCCGCGCATCATGATTCCGAATTGCATTCTGCCTAATCTCCGTTCACAGGGACGACAAGTCGAGCGACGGGTCGTATTCGACGCCTTCGACTTCTTTCGTGATGACCTGGCCACAGATGACCTGCGCCTTCGCTTGATCGAAGGTCAGGGTCGGTTGGCCGTACAGCTCAAACCCGTTGTTGAGGGCCTCGGTAATACGATGACAAAACGCGTTGTCGTCTTTACCGGTGATGTATCGGTAGATCTTCAAACGTCTGTTCCTTTGTATTTGGCGGACAGGTGTCGCCTGCTCTCAGGCCGCCGCTGACCATTGTTCGTCAGAGATAAATTGCGGGCAGCTGTTGATCTTCAGCCGGTCTTCCGGCTTCGGATCCCGGACGGGTGCGCATTCATTGTCGAAGATCATCGTCGTCCGGTCCGCCGCGTCGTAAGGTTGCCAGTCCGGCAGGCGCGAATTGTTCGGGTCGCCCGTCCGCACGAAAGCGAGCCAGGTGTCCATCACCGTATCCATCAGCGCCATCTGCTCCGGCCCTGAACCAACGAATTCCTTGGCGATCTCCACATTGCCGAATACGAACGGGATGCACAGCGTGTGCGGCGTCTTCAGCATGCCGCCCAGCACGGGGGTTCGCCAAGTGAACTCGTAAAGCCAGGCCGGCGCGCCACCCTGCTTCGACTTGCGTTCCGCCGCCTCGATCGCATTGCGGCGATACATGTGATCGCTGGATATAAAGTTGTAGAGATCGCGTTCCGACGCGCCGTCCCGGCGCGCGCCATAGTCAGCGATCAGGTCCCGCGCAGCTTCATCCTCTATCCCGACGAACCGCGCGATATCGTCCTGCAATTGCGCCGGGGTGAGCGACAGCTTTCCGGGCGCAAGGACGATATCGTAGAAGCTTTTTTCCGTCTCGCAGGATCCGATCAGCAAGGGAATGTCGGACGCCAGGTCCGGCGCGTCGAGATCGAACGGATGGTTGTGGATCGAACGGCCGTCGACGACCGGCCGAAAACTGTCATTGCCGTGATTGGCCTGCACCGCCGTCTTGTAGCGCGCGAGCAGCGCATCTGCGTCGATCCCGCGCATCGCATCGGCGCTGTCCACCCCGACTTCCCACATCAATTGCTGGGCCGCGCGGTCCGCATTTTCCGCCGAAGCCAGTCGCAGATGCGAAGAACTGCTCTGCATGATCGCTTTGTGGAACAGCCCTTTCGCCACCGGCATGGTCATCATCACCGCCACTTTGGAGCCGCCGCCCGACTGGCCAAAGATGGTGACATTGCCGTTGTCGCCGCCAAACTCTCCGATATTGTCGCGCACCCATTCCAGTGCCATGACGATATCGAGCATGCCCGCATTGCCGCTGTCGGCAAACAGGTCGCCCCCGACGCCAGCCAGATGGCAATAGCCGAACGCGTTCAGACGGTGGTTCAGAGTCACGACGACCACATCGCCATACCGCGCCAAATTGCTGCCATCGAGCCCGGTCGCCCCGCCCGATCCGGCGGTATAGCCGCCGCCATGCAGCCAGACCATGACCGGACGCTTGCCGCCATCCTTGACGGCCGGGGTGTAGACGTTGAGCGCCAGACAGTTCTCGCCCGACGGTGTCGTGTCCCGGATCCAGGCGTTGGCGGGCCGGATGGCGCGATCGAGCTGCGGCGCCTGATCGCCCAGCGCCAGCGCGTCGCGCACACCGGTCCATTGCTGCGGCTTGCGCGGCCGCATGAACCGCCCCGGCCCGGCCGTCGATTGGCCGTAGGGGATCCCCTTGAAGCTGTGAATGCCGTCCGAATGGGCGCCGCGCACGCGGCCCGGTTCGATTTCGACGATCGCGCCGTCGCTCATAAGGTCTTCCCCCTCACCCGATGTGATTGATCCGCGCTTCCGTCGCAACCTTGCCGTCCTTCGCCAGGCAGATCGCTTTCCAGGTCCCGCCGCGATCATCGACCCGGAGAGTCAACTGATCGTCCCAGAAGATCGGCCGGCGGAAATAGATATCCAGATCGACGGATTGCGGCTTGAATTCTCGCCAAATCGCGGCGGCGAGATAATGCACGCCCATACCGCCACCAATGATCGGTGCCCGAAAACCGCCGGCCTTGGCGGCAGCCGGGTCGTAATGGATCGGGTTGCCGGTCGACCGGTATCCGGTCACACGCTCTGGTGTCATCTCGACATCGCCGATATCGCGCAGCGCCGAGGGATCTTCGACCACAGGCGGCGGCCGGTCGCCCGCGCCGCGCGCGCCGGACTTGGCCGGATCCGGCCGCAGCGAGCGCCGCTTCGCCGTCAGCGCGACATCGCCGTCCGGTCCAGTGAAATCGACCTCGCTGGTCACCGCCTGTCCACGCGGGACGTCCTCGACATCCGTTACC
>JAPPPC010000732.1 GCA_028817685.1 Rhodospirillaceae bacterium | reverse complement strand
CGTGCAGATCGATGTGGACCCGCGCGTCATCGGCGCCAACTATCAGCCGGACGCGGCAATTCTGGGCGACGCGCTGCCAGTGCTGGCGGCCTTGGTAGACGCGGTTGCCAAGCGGCAAGGCGACCGCGGGGTCAGCGATGCCGCCGCCCGGGTCGCCGCCGCACGCAAGGCCAAGTTCGACGCCTTCAACGCGCTGGCGCGGGCCGAGGCGCGGCCCATCAAGCCGGAGCGCATCGTCGCAGCAATGCAGGAAGTGTTGCCCAGCAATGCGGTCGTCGTCTGTGACCCGGGCACCCCTTGCCCCTATTTTTCCGCCTTCTACGATCAGGTCGAAACCGGCCGGCACTTCATATCCAACCGGGCGCACGGCGCACTGGGCTTCGCCATGTCAGCGGCCGTCGGCGCGCATTTCGGCCGACCCGATGCACCCACCGTTGCGGTGATGGGCGACGGCAGCTTCGGCATGTGCGTTGGTGAACTGGAGACCGTCGTCCGCCTGAATTTGCCGGTCACACTCGTCGTCGTCTCGAACAGCGTATTCGGCTGGATCAAGGCTGGGCAGAAATCGGGCTACGACGAACGCTATTATTCCGTCGATTTCAGCCAATCCGATCACGCCCGCATCGCGGAGGCGTATGGCGTAAAGACCTGGCGCGTCGAGGATCCTGCCGACTTGGCTGGCGCGTTGCGCGCCGCCACCGATACGGCAGGCCCGAGTCTGGTCGACATCGTATCCCAGCCCCTGCAGGAAGCGCGGGCGCCCGTCAGCGAATGGGTGGCGTAATGAGTGACTATCGGCAACTGCCGCAAGGCGACGAAATTTTCCTGGATCATCACGGCCATTTCGTGCCCGACATGGATGCGGCCAGCAACGCGCTGGAGCAGCTTGGTTTCCAGCTTACCCCTTACACCGCCCACACGATGCGGACATCGCCGGATGAGGAACCCAAACCGTCCGGGACCGGCAACCGCTGCATCATGCTGCGCGAGAGCTATATTGAAGTGCTCTGCGCGGTAGGCGACGCGCCGATGGCGCAGCAGCTGCGCGAGGCGGTCGGCCGCTACACCGGCATTCACCTGATGGCCTTCACGACTCCCGACGCAGAAAAGCACCACGCACGAATTGGGGCCGCGGGGTTCGACATGCAGCCGCTGGTCCACCTGACGCGGCAAGTCGAGGGCGGAACCCTGCGCTTCTCCGTCGTCCGCATGATCCATGGCCAGATGGCGGAAGGCCGCATCCAGTTCCTGCAGCACAATACGCCGGACCTGCTGTGGCGCGAGGAACTGATGCACCATCCCAACAAGGTCGTCTCGATGACCGACGTGGCGATGGCCAGCGCCGATCCCGAGGAAGCGGTGAACCGCTTCCAACGCTATCTCGGACTCGTCCCGGCAGCCTGCGAGGGCGGATGGCGCTTCACCCTCGGACGCGGCAGTCTGACCATTCTGACCGCTGACGCGTTCCGGACCGCCCTGCCCGCCGCGGACATTCCGGACCTACCGTTTATCGGCGCCTATTCCTTGCGGTCGGAGGACCTGGCGACGACGAAAGCGGTGCTGAACGGCAACGGCATCGAGACTCGGGAAATCGCCCCGGACACCGTCCGGGTGGAGCCCTTGCCGGCTCTGGGCTCGACGATGATCTTCACGCAAGGCGATGCCAAGGCACCGTGGATGGCGAACTAGTCACTCCGGATGACCGATAACAGGCTTGAACGGTTCGCAGCGAAGCTCGTGCGCCTGCCTCGTGTCGGGCTCACACGATTGCCGACGCCTTTGGAACCGCTGCACCGGCTGACAGACCATCTCGGCGGACCCCGAATTTGGGTGAAACGGGAGGATTGCTCCGGCTTCGGGTTCGGCGGCAACAAGCTCCGCAAGCTCGACTATGTGCTGGCCGAAGCCAGCGATGCGGACACGCTCGTGTCCGGCGGCGTGGTGCAGTCGAATAGTTCGCGCCAAGTGGCCGCCGCCGCGGCCAAGCTTGGGCTCGACTGCCATCTCGCCGTCTATCACGGCCGGCTGAAACCGCCGGGTCCCGTCTATGAGACCAGCGGCAATATCGCGCTCAACCGGCTGTTCGGCGCGACCCTGCACGACGTGCCTTGGACCGGTGACCGCAACCGGGCAATCGAAGACCTGGCCAGGGACCTGCACTCTCAGGGACGCAAGCCCTACATCGTGCCTTACGGCGTCTCCAGCGGGCTCGGCGCGGCCGGCTATGCCTCGGCGGCACTGGAAATCGCCCAACAGGCGGCGACTGAGAACTTCGCACCGTCCGCCGTCGTCCATTGCTCAGGCAGCGGCGCGACCCAGGCCGGTCTCGCGGTGGGCGCTGCCGCCTGTCTGCCAGAATGCGCCGTGATTGGCATCGACATAGATGCGGAACCGGATCGCGTCCGCGCCGACGTGGTCCGGTATGCCACAGCCGCCGCTGAGATGCTGGACGAACCCTTCGACGCAGCGCGCATCGACGTTGTCGCGGGTCACGCGGGCCCGGCCTACGGCGTACCACACCAGGCGACGCTCGACGCGATCAAGCTCATGGGTCGACTTGAAGCGCTAGCACTCGATCCGGTCTATTCCGGCAAAGGTCTGGCCGGATTAATCGCGCTGATCGAAACAGGACGCTGGACACCAGACGACGATATCGTATTCGTCCATACCGGCGGGGCCCCGGCACTGTTCGCCTATCCCGACATCTATTCCAATTGAGGAGAGACGGGAACGCCGCCTTTCTCTCCTGACTCATAAACCGCCCGGATGATCGCGACCGCCTTGCGCGCCTCGTGGCCATCGATGGCGGGCGACTGGCCGGCGTCTAGCGCTTTTAGGAAATCCGCAAACACGGCACGGTGCCCGCGGGCGTCGACGCCGGCGGAGGGATTGGACGCGCCGACCCCGGCTCCGGGCAGGGCCAGCATCTCCTGCCGAATTCGGTCATCCTCTTCGGTCTCCTCGCGGAATTGCCAGAACAGCAGGCCATCGTCGGCCAGGACCGCCGTTCCATCGGTGCCCGCCAGGGTAAGGGTGCGGAAATGGCCGGGCCACATGCTGGTCGTGCAGGCGAGTGAACCGAGCGCACCATTTTCAAACTCCAGCGTCGCCGCCCCCGTATCTTCGACCTCGATCGTCGGGTGCGCGAGAGTCGCAATGCGGCCGCTTACCGATTTCACCGGCGATCCGACCAGCCATTGCAGCAGGTCAACGGAATGGATGCCCTGATTCATCAGCGCGCCGCCGCCATCGAGCGCCCAGGTGCCCTTCCAGTTCGAGGAGGCATAGTAGTCCGGATCGCGCCACCAGGGGCCGACGGCGCTGGCAAAGGTAAGCCTGCCGAAACGGCCGGCGTCGATCGTGCGTTTCAGAAGCTGAGCGCTCGCGCTGTAACGCGTATTGAAGATGCCGCCCAGCGCCGTCCCCGCCGCATCGTGTGCCGCGATCATGCGGTCGATGCGGTCCAGTGTGATCTCGATCGGCTTCTCGACGATACAGTGCACGCCCGCCTGCGCCGCCTTCACCGCCGCGTCGAGATGGGCGCCGGACGGTGATGCGACGGTGATCACGTCGACGTCGTCGCGTGCCAGAAAAGCGTCGAGATCGTCCGCGCCCGCCGGGTCCAGCTGCGGCGCAATCGCCCGTCCACGGCCGCTGCCATTGTCCATGATGCCGACGGCGCGCGCGTTGGGGAGCCCTTCGATCGCCTCCAGATGGAACGACGCAATCATTCCCGCGCCGACGATGCCGATCCCGTAGGTCATTGTTGGTTGTTCCCCTCAGCCTTCCCTGAATGGATATCACATCCATTCCGCCCCAGGGAGAGGAGATGATGCGACGCCGGTAGGCCCGTCCTCAGCCCCTTAAATCGGCACGTCGACCTCCAGCAACGGCGCGTGTTGTTGCGCGCCATAGACGTCGGTGTCACCCAGATCGCCGGCGCTGACAAGCCGCGGCAGTGTCGCCTTGAAGGCAAGACCAGCGTCATAGACGGTGAAGAGAATATCCTCCTCCTTCACGCCGTAGAGCTCGACGAAAAGCTGCGGGCAGATGACGCCCGTCGCCTTCACCTTTTCGAAAGTTTCCAGGTCGGAGAAGACCGCGTCGATGGTCAGCTCGAAAGGGCCGGCATTCTTGCTTTTGCAGACGGCCACGATGTCCTTGAGTTTCGGCATCGCTCGCCCTCAATTCCGTACGTCTTCATAGTCGATCGGGAACATCTCCAACGCGTCCTTGGGTTCGACGATGTGATAGACGCTGAACCGGTAGGCCGGTCCGCACTCGATGTCGCTCGGCGAGAAGGGAAAGGCCATGTTGCCCTCTTTGCATAGCCGTCCCGGGAAATCGAGATGAAGCGTACTGACGCGCGCGACCGACAACACCGTGTTGGCCAGCTCCTGTGTATCCGCGATTACCTCGACCAGGATGCCAAGCTCGTGCGATGGGTCGGTGGCCAGAGGCTCGCGCGATGCCATGACACCGTCGCGGCCATAGGCACGGAACATCAGCTTGTAGCTCGACGGATCGACGCCCATCGCCTCCGCTTTCGTTTTCACCGCCTCGCGCACCAATCCCAGATAGTCTTCCGACTGACTGATCAACAGCGGATCGCGGGTACCGCAGATAGTGATCGCGCGGTATCCCATCAGCTGCGCGCCCTCGATTTTTACTGTGTACTGATCGTCCGTCGACCAGCGCATGCCGGAGACCATGGCGGCGCGGTCGCTAACCGCCTCGAAGCGGCAGTCCGTCGTATCCAGCAACCCGCCCGGCTCCTGGAACAGGTTCGGGCTCGCATTCTCATGCAGGCTCTGGTTGGCGAGCGAGGTCGGCGTGCAGATCTTGTCCGGGTTCGGCGGCTCGCAGATGACGCCATTGTCC
>JAPPPC010000729.1 GCA_028817685.1 Rhodospirillaceae bacterium | reverse complement strand
GCAGGGGTGGGGGTGTGCAACGCGACATAGGGTGAAGAGACGGGGTAGCTGCCTTTACCCGAACCGGTCGATGCGGTAGGGCGCCATGTCCACCTCCGGCGGCTCGCCGGCGATTAGGCGGGCGATGATCTCGCCGGTTTGCGGGCCCATGGTCATGCCGGTATGCCCGTGCCCATACGCCGCGAACAGATTGGCGAAGCCGGGCACGTCGCCGAGATAGGGCACCGAGTCCGGGGTAGAGGGGCGAGGGCCCATCCATTCGTCGAAATCGTCGATATTGAGGTCCGGGAACATGCGCTTGGCCAGCCGTCCGAAGACCCGGGCGCGGCGATAGTCGGGGGCGGCGTCGATGCCGGCGAATTCGGCGGTGCCGGCGCACCGGACCCCGGCATTCATCGAGCTGATGACGAATTTCTGCTCCACATTCATGATCGCATTGTTCAGGGTGACGCCCGGATTTTTGAACACCAGATGGTAGCCGCGCTCCGCCTCCAGCGGCGCGGTCACGCCCAGATCGGCCATAAGCTTGGCCGACCAGGCGCCCATCGCGACGACCACCTTCTTGGCGTCGACCGGTCCCGCGTCGGTGTCGATGCGCCACGCGCCATCCGCCGCGGGGGTCAGTTTCTCGACGCTGCGCTGCAGGAACTGCACGCCGAGCCGCTCCGCCTTTGCCGCCAGCGCCTTGCCAATGCCGCCCGGGTCGAGCGCGCGGCCCTGCTGCTTGATCAGTACGGCGGCCTCGAACTCCGGCGACAGCGCCGGCTCCACCTCACGCAGCGCGTCGCCCTTGACGACTTCCAGCGGCACCTGCCGCTCGGCGCGCATGCGCCAGGCGAGGTTCGACAGATTGGCGTCGTCGCCATTGCGGTAGACATGGACGTAGACGGAATCGCGCACCAGATTCTCCGAGCCCGTGCCTTCCAGATGATGGCGGTAGAGGGTCACCGTCGGGCGGGTCAGCGCCAGCATCGCGTCGGCGATCGTGGGCAGCCGGTGCTCCTGCCCCGCTTGCAGGAACTTAACCGCCCAGGGCAGGAACTTCGCCGCGTAGCCGATCCGGAGCGCGACCGGCCCTTCCGGGTCGATCAACCATTTCGGCACGCTCTTCCAGACGCCGGGCATGGATTGCGGCACGCAGGACCAGGGCGAGAGCGACCCGGCATTCCCGTAGCTGGCGCCCTCCGCCGGCGGGTTGCGGTCGATCATCGCCACCTTGAAGCCGCGTTCCGTCAATGATAGCGCGGTCGCAATGCCCACGATGCCCGCCCCCAAGATGGTGACGTCCGGCGTCGCCTGTGCGGTGTCTTCGGCCATGGCTGCCTCCCCCATTGATTGTGCCGCACTATCGTAGAGAGGGTTGAGCGGTTAAACAAAGCGCATCGCGACTGAACAATGTGGAGCCTGCCCGTGGACCCGGAACAGAACCTCGCCGCCAAGAACCTCATCCTGCCGGCGGCCGAGACGCCAGCCTTCGACTATCTGCCGCTGACGATCCATAACGGCACGGCCTATCTGGCGGGACAGCTGGCCAAGGTCGATGGCGTGCAGACCAATCCAGGTCAGGTCGGCTCGGAGATCGACGAGGCGGAGGCCGGCCATCAGATGCAGCTCTGCGCGCTGCAGTCGCTCGCCTGGCTGAAGCATTATCTCGGCACGTTGCAGAAGGTGGAGCGGGTGCTGCATCTGAACGCCTATGTCGCCTGCACGCGCGAGTTCGAATTCATCTCGCGCATTGCCGACCACGCCTCGCAGGTCTACATCACCGCCTTCGGGGGCGAGAATGGCCGGCACGCCCGCAGCGTGCTCGGCATAGTCCGCCTGCCGCAGAACGCCCCGGTGATGATCGATTTGCGCGTGGCGGTGCGGGCGTAGAGTTCAAACCCCGCTTCGGTGTCGTCCCGGATTTAATCCGGGACCCAGACTGCGCCGTGGTTGATTCAAAAACGGGTGTTATGCGGTTTCATGGCTGGGCCCCGGATCAAAGTCCGGGGCGACAAGTTGGTCTGGATTTGCCGCGCCTTGCGCTGCCGGACGCGCTCATGCTCAAGTAGCCCTCGACATTTCTTAAGGAGCACACCGTCATGCCGACTACCAATAGTCTCATCCTGCGCAACGGATCACTGCTGGACACCCGCGCCGGGGCGATCGTGGGTAAACGCGATGTGGTGGTCGAAGACGGGCGTATCGCGGAAGTCTCGGAAAGCGCGGCGGCCCGCGACGGGGTGGCGGAGATCGATCTCGGCGGCAAGACGCTGATGCCCGGCCTGTGCGACGCGCATGTCCATGTCATCGCCTCGACCCCCAATTTCCCGCAACTCCTGACCTGGTCGCCGCTCTACACGGCGGCGCGGGCGAGCGAGCTGCTGCGCGACATGATCGACCGCGGCTTCACCACGGTGCGCGATTGTGGCGGTGCGGATTTCGGACTGGCGCGGGCGGTCGATGAGGGGCTGCTCGACGGGCCGCGCATCCTCTATGCGGGGCACGCGATCTCGCAGACCGGCGGCCATGGCGACATGCGCGGGCCGGGCGAGAATTGGGACGAGTGCTGTTGCTGCGCCGGGCTGGGCAAGATCGCCGACGGGGTGCCCGAGGTGCGCAAGGCCTGCCGCGAGGAGATTCGCAAGGGCGCCAATTTCATCAAGATCATGGCGTCCGGCGGCGTCTCTTCGCCGACCGATCGCATCTCCAGCACCCAGTTCGCCGAAGAGGAAGTCGCAGCCGCGGTCGAGGAGGCCGAGGCGGCCGAGCTCTACGTCGCCGCCCATGTCTACACCGCGCGTGCCGCCAACCGCGTGCTGCGGGCCGGGGTGCGTTCGATCGAGCACGGCAACCTGATCAACGAGGAGACCTTCGATCTGCTGAAGGAAAACGACGCCTTCCTCGTGCCGACCATGGCGACCTATCAGGCGCTGGCCACCGAAGGAGTCGAGGCGGGCATGCCGGCCGACATGGTGGCGAAGGTGCATGACGTTTTCGAGGCCGGTAAGGAGACCGCGGCCAAGGCCTACGCGGCGGGCGTCAAGATGGTGTTCGGTACCGACCTGCTGGGCAGCATGCAGCGCCACCAGCTTAACGAATTCGCCATCCGCAGCGCCTTCCAGAGCCCGGCGGAAACGATTCGGGCGGCGACGGTGAACGCGGCCGAGCTGTTCAACGAGGTGGGCGAGACCGGCGAGATCATCGAAGGTGCCCGCGGCGACATGATCGTCCTCGACGGCGATCCGCTGGCCGATATCGGTGTGATGCAGGATCCGGACCGGTACCTGAAGCTGGTGGTGAAGGGCGGATCGGTATTGAAAGATGCGTTGAACTGACCCGGGGCGGTATCAACGGGCGTTTGCCGGAGAGTGGAATGAGCAGGGACGCGCGCAGTATAGCCCCCACGGCGACGGATTTCGTTGCCGCGGGCACGGTGCCCATCGAGGCCGTTTCCGCGCTTGAAGGCGCACCGGAGACGGGCGGTATCGGAATTCGGCCGGTGATGGTCGGCGCGGATTCCATGCTCATGGAAGTGCACCGGGAGAAGGGGCTGATAGATCCCGAGCACAGTCACGACGACCATGAGTCCATCTGTTATTTGGTGAGCGGCCGCATGCGTGTGGTGATCGAAGGCGAAAGTTTCATCGCCGAACCGGGCGACAGCTGGATCCATCGGGCCGGCGTACGTCACTATCATGAGACCCTGGAAGACAGTGTGCAGCTTGAGGTCAAGTCACCGCCGCGCAAACCGTGGCGTTGATGCACATAGTTATCCTGGTAGTGAGGTCATCTTGCGGTGGCGGATGCCCGTTTTGCCGCAGCGAGCGGCCGTCTCGGCGCTAGGGTAACGCGGCCTGCAGATCTTCGATCTTGAAAGGCTTTTTCAAGAACGCGTTGGCGCCGATCTTCCGCGCGGCCCGACCGGAATTGGCGGCCGTCATGCCGTCCCAACCGCCCGACATTGCAATGATGTGTGTGTCCGGGAGCGCCTCTCTGACCAACTTGATGCCCTCGATCCCCCCGATGCCGGGCGTGAAAATATCGGCGACGACCACTGCCGTTTGCTGTGGATCGAAAAAGATTTTCGCGGATTCATAATCGACGCATACGAAAGTATTATAGCCGAGCAGCGATAGCATTTCATTCACGTACTCCGCCATTATCGAGTCGTCTTCGACGATGATTGCTGTCCGTCCCCGATCGACCTGTACCAGCATGTTGTGATTCCTAGGCTCTTTCTGCTCTGAAATAAAGGGCCTAGACGGCGCACACTTTCGAAGCACTGAAGGTGGCTGGATAGTAAACCGAGCATTCTAAAAATAGTCTTAATTGATATAGGGATACCGAATATAGCGCCAAAAGTATTATTGTAAGAACTTTAGATTGTGTCACTTTTGGTAGAGTAATTTAATCTTATTTCAAGAAAGTTGCGCAAAGTTTCGGGCATGGAACGCTCGCAGTTGCGCAACATGATCGATTCGGGACGGGCAATCGCTATGGATTGCCACGCGATCGGTCGATCCGTTCCGGAGGATGACCCGGTCGGTCATTTGTTCGAATCGCGCCTTTTGAACAACTCCATTCTGATCAAACGCTACGAGCCCGGCCCTGAGAAGAAGCGCGACGACGTCAAAGTCTCAACGGTCATCTATTTTCCGTATGATTTGGACAATGTTTACGATGGTGGCGAGTCGCTGCCGTTTACCGGCGACAGGTTTTGCGATCAGCTGGCGTTCAAGATTGCCAAGGATCACGCGTCGGGTGAACTCACCGAGCAGATCAATGCTGATATGGAGGCGCTCAACTTATTGAATTCCATGCATAGTCTTGACCCGTTCATGCTCCGTAGCAAGGCTGAGCAACAGGATCTGGATGCGGCCATCCACGATGTGTATTTCGCAATTTCATCGGCGGAATGGGACAAGATTAGACTGCCGATCCGGGCCAAGATTCAGACCCTGGTGTCAAAAGCGCTCGGAACGGGCGGTGAGAATGGCGATGACAAGGCGCGCCAGAACTATGTGGAGCAATTTTTGCAGAAAATTTGGGAAGCGAAAGACGTCCAAGGTATCGAACCGTTCATCAAGGCGATGCAGCTCGAAGCCTCGCGGGCGCCGGCAATCTTCTTTGCCTGGAAAGCCGTCTGCTACTATCAGGTCCAGTTCATGGAGCTGCTCGGCGCTCTAAAGGTCATGTATCAGTGGATCGGTCACAATCAGCTTTGCTTCCCTGCTGACCACATAAGCCTCAAAGCGGAAGATCGAAAGGCTATCGAACAAAAGCGCGATTTGTTGCGTCACAAAATGCGCGACAGCTACGTCACGGCAAACAAGGTTCTGCGCCAATATGAGCACAGCTACATCGAATTTGTGGATGCCGACCGTCCGCAAACCTTTATGAGCTTCCTAGAGAATGCGGAAAATTCCTATCTACTGCTCGCGAGCCACGTTTCCGTTGCAACGCACAGCACGAATCTCTGGAAATGGTATGTCGAACAGTACGGGCCGGAGATGCGAAACGCCCAGTTCTCCGAGCTCTTCGACGGGCTCAATATGCTCTACAATGTCGATCTGACGGAGGCCAAGCCTGCTGGGGTGACCTGGGTCTAAGCGATCGGCTGCGCTGTCGCTGCACAATATTTCGGTACGTCTCGACCACGCATCCGTTTCCAGCTGCTCGGCCTGGCCCGCGCTTGGGACATAGGCAGCCTCAGCCTACCTTTTCGGTCGTGGCCTTGTTTACGATTCGTGCTGCATTGGCGGTGCTTCCGACGCGAACGTAGCATCGGAAGCGCACCGTCGGGATGTGGCTAACCCAACCCGAGATCCGGTTTGAAGACGATCAGCAACCCAACGATCGCTATCAGTCCGACCGCGGAGGCGAAGGCGCAGAACGAAAACGCGATGCGCTTCATGAATTGGCCGCGGTCGAAATCGTAGGGTTGCTTCTTCGCCATAGGGGCATCAGGCGCTGCGGCGCCGCCGTGTCATGACACCGAGACCGAGAAGACCGATGCCGAAGAGCGCGATCGCGCCGGGTTCTGGCACGACTTGGCCCGTGAACAGGAAGTCGTTCGCGCCACCCAGCCCATTGACCGGATCGACCCAGCCGCGTCCGACTAACGACTCATTGTCGCCGGGTAGCCGGTGGCCATCGGCGAGCCACAGGAAGGTGAAGCCGCTGCCGTCCGACTTGGCGCCGAGGTCAAGAACAAGCGAACTGCTCTGTTGGCTGACCGTGCCGGAGCCGCCGGTGGCGGTGAAGCCTTGGAAGGGGTCGCCGACATCCTGCACCGAGATACCGGTGAAGGTGTAGGCCAGGTCCCAGACACTGCAATCGTTCGCGCTGTCGACCGTGCCGCCGGAGCAAGCCGGATTGTCTGCATTGCCGTTTTCGATGATCGTGCCGCTGATCGAGGCGGATCCGCCGCCGGACGTGTCGAAGGTCAGTGTGGCCGTCGAGGCACCGCCGAAGCTGAACAGACGGTCAGGACCGGACGTGGCGCCGGTGCCGGTGGGCACGGGGCTGTCCAGCCGCAGGCCGTAGAACGGTCCCAATGCGCCGAAACCGTGATCCAGCAGATCCCAGGTGATAGCGACGGCGTGCGATTTGTTTGGCACTGCGACGACGAAGAGGCCGGCGCAGAATAACGCGGCAATTGCCTTGGTGAACTTCACGGATACTCCCTCCATTGAACTCGCACCCCCTGCGAGCCTGTGTTCCGATGGACAAAAGCGCCTGTCGGGAAACTTTACGATTTCGCGTCAAAAGCGCCTTGTTCGGCGTTAACCGTGCAAACCGGATGCCATTAGAGAGATTTTGTGTAAGCTATTGAAGATAGGGATAAATATTTTTGGAGGCCGTCGATCGGTCCTGAAAAATGCGTTAAAATGTCGAGATTCTTTACAGCCGCAGGGCGGCCTATCTGAATACCGTAATTCTTTATTGGGTTGTGCTACGTCGCCCGGTAACAGTGGGCGTTCCGGCGGCTACCGCACCCAGGAAAGAGCGCGGCCGCCGCCGGCAAACCGAACGGTCCGGTGATCAGAGGTTGCTTTCCGCAAACTCCCAGTTCACCAGATTATCGAGATAGGCGTTGATGAAATCGGGACGCCTGTTCTGATAGTCGAGATAGTAGGCGTGCTCCCAGACATCGATCGTCAGGAGCGGCTTCTGGCCCGCGGTCAACGGTGTGGCGGCGTTCGCCGTCTTGGTCACGGCGAGCTTGCCGCCATCTTCGACCAGCCACGCCCAGCCGCTGCCGAACTGGGTCGTCGCGGCCGTCACGAAGGCTTCGCGGAACTTGTCGTAGGAACCGAAATCCGCGTCGATGCGCTTGCCCAAGTCACCTCCGGGCTGCCCGCCGCCGGACGGCGAGAGCGAGTTCCAGAAGAAGGTGTGGTTCCAGATCTGCGCCGCATTGTTGAACAGGCCCGCCTTGTCCGCGTCGCCCGCGGCGGCGGCAATGATGTCCTCCAGCGACGCGTCGGCCAGCGGCGTGTCCTTGATCATGTTGTTGGCGTTCGTCACATAGGTCGCGTGATGTTTGCCATGGTGGAATTCCAGGGTGCGTTCCGAAATATGCGGGTCGAGCGCCGTCGCGGCGTAGGGAAGGTCGGGTAGTGTCAACATGGCTAGACTGCTCCTTTGGTTGGTCGTTGCGGTTGAAAGAAATGTGTTTTTCGGGGCTGGCCCTATCCTGGATAGAGAAAGGCCAGCCGCCCGAATCCAAGGCAGAGGAAAATACAAATCGGGGCGATGACCCCGCGTTCGATCTTGCGGTGTTCGGCGTCGGCCCGGCTGCAGAACAGGCCGATAAGCCGGAAGTCGCCGAGGGCGCGGGCCCCGAACAGGATCGATGCGATCCAGGCCCAGCTTGCGCCGGCGCCGAAGATGTCGCGGCCTGTTTCCATCGAAACCGCGACCAAACCTGCAAGGCACAGGAGGCCGGCGACGATGGCGAATGCCGTGCGGCTGGGCCGGATGGTGGGCTGTCCGCCGATAGCGGGGGTCGCGAATTCGCGGTAGCGAACGCCGCCGAGGCTCCAATACAAATGTAGTGCGGCAAGCGCCGACAGGGTCAGCGCGAGACAGGTCGCAAGCATGCGGTTTACTCGGTACTTCTGTGTGCTACTTCAAACCGCTATGCCAGCCGTGTACTGAAACGGATTTGGTGAAGACGAATCGCGGCGCCTAGATAGCATCTCCGCCCGCCATGGCAAAGGGACGTCGGCGCATGGCGGAAATTTTCATTGAAAACCGCGGCACGGCCGCGTCGTTCGCGACTTGATGGCGATTTGCCGCGGCCGCGGTGAAGCGGCGACACCAAATCTTCTCTGCAGCGAAACGGGCTTCCGCCGCCGGGACGCCCGCGCCAATCCGCGTCAGGCGTCCGCTTCCAGCGGTGCCACCAGGGGCACGCCTGGGACCTTGATGCCGTTCGGCCGGCCGCTCGCCGTCTTGCCTTGGTGTTCGCCGGTATAGGCGGGGGGCAATTCGGGGCCGTCCGCGCAGGCGAGCCAGAGACGCAGCAGGTGCCGCCGCTTCTCGGGTTCCGGATGGTCTTCATAGGCCGTGCGGGAATGGGCGATCGCGTGGTTGCAGACGAACTGCATATCGCCCGGCGCCAGTTCCATATCGAGATGCAAGGCCGGATCGTTCGCCAGTTCGTCGAACAGATCCATCGCCTCAACCTGTTCCGGTGTCAGGCGCGGCACCGTTTCCATCAGCTGCGCCTTGCGTACGGCGCTGCGCACATAGGTGCAGATCAGACGCCCGTTGGTCAGGTTGAACGGCGCTGTACCGTAATAGGCTTTGCGCCCTTCCGGCACCTCGCCCCAGCGGGTGCGGTAGAGCGGGTTGGTCAGCACGGCGGCGAGATCGGGCCGCCGCGCGACCATTTCGTTATAGACCGTCGTCGTGGAGACGATGGAGGAAAAGCCGCCGCTCTTGCTCGTCTTCAAACAGAGCAGGCCGACGATGTCAGAGCTGTCCGTATGGAAGGGCAGGCGCGCGCTGGTCTGATAGCCGCGCGCCATCGGGTCGGCATAGTCGAGCCCCAGATCCTTGACGTGACCGAGCACGTGGCCCTTGCCGTTTTGACTCACCGCTTCGCCCCAATGGGCGCCGAGGCCCCAGAAGATGCGGGCGGCCTCCGCGGTCGAGTAGCGCGCGATCGGCAGGCCGCGGAACAGGAAGAAGCCGCGGCCGTCCAGAATCTCGCGCTTCACTTCGGCGAGACGGGACGAAAGACCCGGCAGGGGAAAGGCTGACTTGTCGATGTCCAGAATTTCGATGTCGCGCACGCCGGCGAGCGCCGAATCGATCTCCGCCACATCATCGGCGCTGAGCGTGTAGGACCAGTCGCCGCGTGCTACCTGTTCGCGGCCGGTCCAAGCCTGCGGTCCGTCGATCCGGGGCAGCTCGGTCGGCATGATCGTATCCGGCATGGGCGTTTTCCTGCGTGGTCAAAGGGCGCGGTTCCGGGCTTGGCGCCAACCTTTCTGGGGCACCGCTCTACGGAACACTGTTCGGAATCCTACGACCGTTGCGGCGCCGGTACAAGCGGGCGACCCAGGGCGGCTTGCGGAATTCCAGCGCAGCGGGTTCTGCGATGGACTAAAATAGGCGGTTTGCTGTAGACCGATGTCAATCGCCGCCAGCGTGTCGTTCTGCCGATCCGATGCGACCTCATAGGAGCCAACCCATGCCGACAGCCGAGAGCCTCACCATCCGGGAACCGGACGACTGGCATCTGCATTTGCGTGATGACGACATGCTGGCGCTGACGGCCGATTATTCGGCGCGGCAGTTCGCGCGGGCCATCATCATGCCCAACCTGGTCCCGCCGGTGACGACCATCGCCGCCGCCGAGGCCTATCGCGAGCGCATCCTCCGCGTTCTGCCGGCGGGCCGGTCCTTCACGCCTCTGATGACCGCCTATCTGACCGATCAGATCGATGCGGAAGAGGTCGGCAGCGGCCACGAGCGCGGCGTCTTTACCGCCTGCAAACTCTATCCCGCCGGTGCGACGACCAACTCCGACGCAGGCGTGACCGACATCCGCAATATTCACCCGGTGCTCGAGCGGATGCAGGCGATCGGCATGCCGCTGTTGGTGCATGGCGAGGTGACGTCGCCGGATATCGATATCTTCGATCGTGAGGCGGCGTTCCTGGAGCAGGTTCTGGCGCCGACGCTGCGCGATTTTCCCGAGCTGAAGGTGGTGCTGGAGCACATCACCACCGAGGACTCCGTGCAGTTCGTGCAGGCGGCGGGGGCCAATCTGGCGGCCACGATCACGCCGCATCATCTGCGCATCGACCGCAACGCACTGTTCGAGGGCGGGATGCGGCCGCATGCTTATTGCCTGCCGGTGGCGAAACGCCGGCACCACCGTACGGCGCTGCGCCGGGCTGCGGTTTCCGGCAGTCCGAAATTCTTTCTCGGGACCGACTCCGCGCCGCACCCGCGGCACGACAAGGAAAGCGCCTGTGGCTGCGCCGGCATTTTCTGCGCGCCGGCGGCGTTGGAGAGCTACGCGATCACCTTCGACGAGGAAGGGGCGCTCGACAAGCTGGAGGGGTTCGCCTCGGAATTCGGCCCACGCTTCTACGGTCTGCCGCTCAATGAGGGCACCGTCACCCTGCAGCGCGATTCCCATGAAATGCCCGAAACCGTGACCGGCGGCGGTCTCAGCGTCGTTCCCTTCCACGCCGGCGAAACGCTGGCCTGGCGCGCCGCCCCGCGCGGCGATCACAATTAAGGGGACACAATACTTAATTCGGCAGCGAGATAAGTATTATGTCCCTGTAATTAAGCGGGTTTTAGGAACTGCATGAACTCGACGACCGTCCCGTCGGGGTCGTCGGTGCAGAAGACCAGCTGCCGTGTGCCGCCCATGCTGATCTCCCGCGGGGCGCTGTAGGGCCGATGGCCCGCCGCCGTAAGCCTGTCGTGCAGGTCCTGGCAATCCCGGACCTTCAGGCACAGGCGCCCGAAGCCGATGCGGGCAAGATCGCCCTTCGGCACACGCTCACTTTCCGGCCGCCGCCATTCGATCAGGTCGAGCCGCGTCGCGCGCGGGTCGTCCGACAGCGCCATCAGCACGGCGCGCGCATCGCAATCCTCGGGCAGGCGCAGGATCGGCGCCAACCCGATCTCGGCGAAGCTTTGCGGGTCTGCAGCGAAATCGTTGACGACCTCGAAGCCGATCAGCTCGTAGAACGCCCGCGACCGGTCGAGGTCGCTGCAGTTCAGATTGACGTGAAAGATCTGCAGCGCGTTACCGTCCATCCCAAGCCCTCACCCCGGCAATTACGGGGACATAATACTTATCTGTCAGCCGTCCGCCCTCGGCTTTGGGCCGGGCTTGCCGCGGGCGAGCGTCCGGTCGAGGCGCCGCTCCAACCGCTTGGTGAAGCGCGCCGATCCGAGCGGCCGTCCCGTGCGCTCGGCCTTGCGGATCGCGTCCCTGTCGTCCTCCGTCAGGCCCTGGCGCAGGAAGGCGGCCCAGTCCGGGGCCAGCGCCAGCAGGGGGGCGACCGTCGCCAACGCGTCATCCGCGCCCTTCAGATGCGCCCGCGCGCTCGACCATTTCCAGTCCCGCGCTCGGCGCACCAGCCCGGCGCGGACCGGGTTGAGCTCGACATAACGGGCGCAGGCAAGCAGATAGGGCTCGTCCATGGGCGCGGAGGCGAACCGGCCCTGCCACAGATAGCCGCGCCAGTCCTCGCGGGTATTGATGTGCCGCGTGTAGCGCCGATGCGCCTCGCCGAGCGCCGCGCGCAGCCCGTCCGGGTCTTTCGGCACCAGGATCAGATGGACGTGATTGGGCATCAGGCAGTAGGCCCAGAGCGCGGTTTTTGCCTTGCGGCATCCCTCGGCCAGCAGTTCGATATAGGTTTCGTAATCCGCGTCGCCGAAAAACACATCCTGCCGCCGGTTGCCCCGCTGCGTGACATGATGCGGCAGCCCCGCCGCGACGACTCTCGCCAAACGTGCCATGGTAGGAGGGTAGGGGGATGCGGTTGCGGCGTCAATTAAGTATTGTGTCCCCTTAATTCAGGTGAAGAGGGAAGCGCTGTGAACGATACGGTTTATCGCGGGTACACGCAGGCGGAGCTGGATGCGCAGTACAATGCGCGCAGCACCGTGCCGGCCTTCGGCGCCTTTGTGCAGCGCTGGATATCGGACAGCGAGGATGCGGTCGAAACGCTTCCCTGTACGCTCGACGTGGCCTATGGCGGCGGACCGGTGGAGATTCTGGACATCTTCCACCCGCTGGGCGGCGGCCCGGCGCCGGTCCTGATGTTCTTCCATGGCGGCTATTGGCGCGCCGGCGACAAATCCTGGTTCCGCTATCTAGCGCGGCCCTTCGTGGAACGCGGTGCCGCTTTCGTCGCGGTGAAATACGGCCTCTGTCCGGACCACAAGATGGACGAGCTGGTCGCGCAGTGCCGCCGCGCCGTGGCCTGGGTCTTCCGCAACATCGAAGATCATGGTGGCGACCGCGCCCGGTTGTTCGTGTCCGGCCATTCGGCGGGCGGGCATATCACGGGGATGATGCTGGGGACGGATTGGGCGGGCGAATTCGGCCTGCCGGCGGACGCGATCAAAGGGGCGGTGGGGATCAGCGGTCTCTACGATCTGGAGCCGATCCGCCTGTCGCAGGTGAACGGGCCGCTGCAGCTATCGGCGGAAGACGCCGAGCGGAACAGCCCCGTGCACCACAAGCCCCACGCCGCACCGCCGCCGCCCGTGCTACTCGCCTTCGGCGGCCTCGAAAGTGCGGAGTATGGCAAGCAGACCGGGGCCTATGCCGACATGCTGCGCCAGGCGGGCGGCACGGCGGAGACGCTCGCGGTGGCGGGACATCATCATTTCTCGATCCTGGACGCCTTCGGCAATCCGCGGCACCGTTTCGGGCAGGCCGTCCTGGAATTGCTGGGACTGGCGTGACCGGTTACGTCCCGGCAACGGTTTATGACGTGCCAAGATTCTGGTTCGGCGTGGCGCGCCAGGCGAACCGGTGCAGGCTCAGGGCGTTGAACAGGCCAAACGAAACCATGCCGACCGCGACGACCAATAGCAGCGCGTCGAAGGTCATCGCCCCGGTCCCGGCCAGCCAACCGCACCCGGCCGCGATAATCGTCAGCCGAAATACGCCGCCGAGCACCGGCCAGCGCATCGAGCGCAGGCCGTGCGACGCGAAATAGAGCGCGAGTCCGAGCCCGAACAACGCGTAGAAGGGGCCGACCGTCTGCAAATAGCGGCGGCAGGCCTCGGCAACGGTCGGGTCTGTCGTGAAACTGTCCGCCCACCAGCCGGGCGCGAGCGCGGCCGCCAATCCGATGGCGCCCGTGATCGCCCCGGCGGCGAAGGCGCCGGTCCAGGCGATGCGGATGGCCCGGTCCCGGCGCCCGGCGCCAACATTGGCGCCGACCATCGTGATCAGCGCGGCGCCGATGCCGAAGATCACCGGCACCATCAGAAATTCGAGCCGCGCGCCGATGCCGTAACCAGCCAGCGCGCTCGTGCCCATCCGTCCGATAAAGGCGTTGGCGATGGCCACGACAGCGACGGTCAGGATCGGGTTCATCGCTCCGAGGGCGCCGGTCCGTAACGTCTCCGCAAACAGCCCGGCGGAAAGACCGCCGCGCCATTGGAGCCGCAGCGGGCCGCGGCCGCGCCACAGATCGATCAGCAGCCACAGCGCGCCGATCCCGTAAGCCGCGACCGTCGCGATCGCCGCCCCTTCGATGCCCAGTGCCGGAAACGGTCCCGCGCCCAGGATCAGCAGGCCGGCCAGCGGGACCTGCACGGCCGTGACCAGGAAGATGGCGGCGGCGGACACGCCCATGCGCCCGGTACCACGCACAACGCTGCCCAAAATGTTGAACAGCCACACGCTGAAAATGCCGGCGAACAGCAGGTCCGCATAGGCAACCGCGTGGTCGAGGGCCTGGCCGCTGCCACCGAATACCGTGAAGATATCGCGGCCGAAGAGCAGAAAGATGCCGCCGAACAGCGCCGCCGTGGCGGCCGCGACCACCAGCGCATGGCGTAGGATCGCTTCCGCCCGTCCAAGGTCGCCGGCACCGACCGCCCGCGCAATGGCGCCCGCGACGCTGCCGCCGATCGCGCCGGCGGACAACATCGACATCAGCATCAACATTGGAAAGACGAGGGCGGCCCCCGCCAGCACGTCGCGGCCGAGCTGGCCGAGAAAATAGGCGTCTGTCACCACCATGGCGGCCTGCACGAACATGGCGAAGATGCTGGGTAGGGCGAGCCGGATCAAAGTCGGGGCGATCGGGCCTTGTGTCAGGTCGGGCGCGGCGGGCGCACGTGTTGATATGTCGGTGGCGGTCATGGCCTGCCCTAAAAGTTCATTTTATGAACTTAATGATAAAAGTTCAAAAACTCAACTAATTTTGTTAGGCTCTTGCTATGACCTCACGAAGTTACGAGCGCCTCGTCTGTCCAATCGCCCAGAGCCTGTCGGTTTTGGGCGAGCAATGGCCCCTGCTGATCCTGCGCGACGTGCTGTTCGGCTATTCGCGGTTCGAGGAGTTTCAGTCGAGCCTCGGCATCTCGCGCAACCTGCTTAGCCGCCGGCTCGCCGAAATGGTCGAGTCCGGCCTGCTGGAACGCCGCCCGCTGCATGAGGGGGCCAAACGGCACGAATATGTTGCGACCGACAAGGCCCGCGGTCTGTTGCCGGTATTGCTGGCGCTGGGCCAATGGACGGAGCGCTGGGATCCGAGTCCCGACGGTCCGCGCGTGACGCCGCGCGACCCCGAGAGCGGTGAGCCGGTTACGGTGCGGCTGATGCCACGCGGTGCGGACCGCGGTGTCCGCCCGAAGGACGTGCTGATCACGCCAGGCCCGGGCGCGGACGCGGCGTTCCGCGACCGCCTGAACCGCAAGCGGGCGGCCGAAGATTGACCGGTTCGGCCTCGGCCAAGCGCCAATCCCGATAGGCTTACGGGTGGGCGCGCGTGCTACAGTTTCGGACGCGCCCGCTTCGGGTTGTTGCCGTCGATCAAGGAACCTAACCCATGACCTCTTTAAACCTGTACGGTGTGCCGTTCTCGCAGCCGGTGCGCTCCGTCTTTTGGCTGCTGTTGATGAAAGAGCAGCCGTTCCGTCTCGTCCCCACCAACCCGGGCTCGAAAGGCGAGCGGGGCAGCCGGCACCCGTCCTATCTGGCGATGAACCCGTCGGGTACGATCCCCTGCCTTGAGGAAACCGACACGGGCTATGCGCTCGGCGAGGGGCACGCGATCATGGCGTATCTCTGCCAGAAGAACGGCTGGACCGACCTGTATCCCGACGATTTGCAGGCGCGCGGCCGGGTGGACTGGTATCTGAATTTCCACCACCGCAATATCCGGGACGCGTCTTCGGGCATGGTGGCGCCGAAGATCCGCAAGGACCTCGATATTCCCGAGTCGGTCCAAGACAGGGCCAAGCGTACCTTCACCGCGGGGCTGACGACTTTGGAGGAGCGGCCGCTTGCGAACGGGCGCTTCATCGCGGGAGATCAGCTCACCATCGCCGACCTGTCGGCCTATGGCGAGATCGGCCAGCTGCAGCCGCAATTCACCAACGTGTTCGAATTCGACGACTTTCCGAACGTCCAACGGTGGCTGGCGGACATGCAACAAGCCCCGTTCCACGACGAAGCCCATACCGTCCTGGCAGAGATCGGAGATATTTCACGCGAAGCGCCGTCGATGGATACGATCCGATCGGCCAATATCGACGCGATCGGCGTCCTGAAAGCGGCGGTCGAGGGGTTCTCGGGGGCCTAACCCTCCGGAACGGCTCGGCGGCGGCGATAGCCCGGCCCCCGATCGGGGTGCGGGGCTATCGGTCGGGTCGGCTATTTGCTGCCCGGGGCCGTGTGGTGGACGCGCCGGTCGATCGCGCCGAAGGTGCTGGCCACCAGGTGACGCAGGCCGGCCGATTGGGCCCGCCGCGCCTCGGCGATCCGCAAATCGATCTCCTGCTGGCTGGGGGTTGCGATCATCGCGCCGTTGATACCGTGGGGATTGTTCGTCATCTCTCGTCTCCTTGCTTTCCCGGGGGGAGGCACCCGGGCGGTGTGCGTTGAGAGAAAGGTAAGATGGTCAGATAAATATCTCCAATATTATATTGGACATTTTTTGATAGGTTTTTAATATCAAAGAATGATCGACTTGCGGCAGATGCGCCAGTTCGTGGCGGTGGCGGAAGCGCTGAGTTTCCGGCGCGCGGCGGAACAGCTGAACATGTCCCAACCGCCGCTGAGCCAGGCGATCCAGCGGCTGGAAGCGGATATCGGCGCGAAGCTGTTCCATCGCAGCAAGCGCCAAGTAACCCTGACCCGCGCCGGTGAAGTCATGCTGGAGGAATCGCATCGCGTCCTGGATCAGGCCGACCGCGCCGTGTCCCATATCCGCGACGTGGCGCACGGTCATATGGGCCGGGTCGAGATCGGATTCGTGCTGACCGCGTCCTACGAACTGCTGCCGCGGGTCACGCGCGCGTTTCGCCGGGCGAACCCCAACATCCATGTGGAACTGCACTCCATGAACAGTGCGGATATGATCCGAGCCCTGCAGGAGCGCCATATCGACATCGCTTTCCTGCGCCCGCCCCTGGCGGCGATCGAGCATCTGTCGATGACCGGAATCTATGGCGAGCGGCTGGCGGCGATCCTGCCGGAGGATCATCCGCTGGCCGACCAGGAGCGGGTCGACCTGGCCGATCTTACGAAGCCGCTCTACGTCATGGTGCCGATGCCCGGTTGGCATACGCCTTTTCAGACCCGCATCGTCGGCGTCTGCCAGGCGAACGGCATCGAACCCGAGATCATCCACGACCCAATCCATCTGGTCAGTATGATTGCGGCCGGCATGGGCGCCGGCATCGGCCCCCGGACGAGCCGGCGGCTGCAGCTCGACGGCGTCGTTTTCCGCGAACTCGATGGCGTGCCGGACGATCTTCATATGGAGCTCGCGATGGCTTGGCGCACCAACGCCGCCTCGCGCGTCACGACGGCGTTCCGCGAGACGGCGATAGAGGTCGCCCGCGACCTCTATCCGACCATGGACGAGGACCGGCCGCTCTTCAAAGACAGCGTGGGGTAGGCGCCAGGTCGCCGGGTTTACCTGCCAAGCAGCTTAAAGGTGCCGTCGCCGGACAGTTCCACATCCACGCCTTTGGTGAATTTCTTCTTCCCGCTGGCGGACGACACGAGGGTCTTGGTGATGCCGATGCCGGGCACGTTACCGACGAAATCCTTGAACATGGGCGGATCGAAGGAGATCGCGATGCCCATATCCTCCGGCCAGCCACAATTCTTGAACCGCTTGCCGAGCCCGTCGATCCGGTCAATCAGGCATGTGAACTTCTTGCCCGCGACGAAATCCTCGTACTTCTTGATGTCGCTGAAGCTCAGCTCCAGGCCGAGATTGTTGAAGCCGTGGAACTGGTTGATGTTGGTGTAGGGGAAGATCATCGCCCCGACCGAGACGTCGACCCCCGGTGCCGTGCCCAGGACGGGTCCGACGCTGAAATAGAGCCGGGCGTTTTGATAGAAGTCGGTAACGAAGGACAGGGACAGGGTGAGGCCCGCGGCTTTCGGGGTGATTGTCGTCGATGCCGCCGACACCATCAGGAAGCCGCGATTGGTGTCGTGCCGGGGCGCCGCTTGGGCCTCAGAGATCAGCAACCCGTCGAGCAGCCCGGCCCAATCACTGTCCCGTGCCTCGGGCAGGCCCGCCCTGCGCGTGAAATTGAAGT
>JAPPPC010000733.1:10883-17784 GCA_028817685.1 Rhodospirillaceae bacterium | reverse complement strand
GATCGATTTCGCCGGCCATTCGACATTTCTCATAACGTCGCCTCAAGGCATCAAGGTCGCCACCGACTACAACGATTTCCACCGTGCCAAGGAACTTCCCGACATCGCGACCATGAGCGGCTGGCACTACAACCACAGCACCTCAAGCATTGAGCCCAGCATCACCCACGCCCTCTACGGCTGGGACAGGGGGCTTGGCCCGCCCCGGCACGACATCACAATGAAGGATCTCCGGGTGTACAGTGTGCCTGCCAACATCGGCCTGTCGGGCGATTTTTTCCGCTTTCCGACGGCGGTGTTTGTGATCGAGTCTAATGGCATCTGCATCGCGCATCTGGGGCTTGTAGGCGAGGTGCTTGCGCAGGATGCCCTCTCCCGTATCGGCAAAATTGCAGTGCTCCTGGTCCCGGTGGACCAGCGCGTCACCTTGAGCATTTCCGAGACTGTCGCCAACATCAAAGCCATCAACCCGAAGATCGTCATCCCCATGCACTACAATGCCGAGATGACGGTCGAACATTTCCTGGCGGAGGTGAAAAACGTTTTCCCCGTGATCCGGCCCGAGTCGGGCACCCTCATCGCCAGCCGGGCCACGCTCCCTTCCAAAACCGAGGTGCACTTTTTGCTCCCGCCCACTTTTGGGCGAGGGTTGTAGTATTCAATTATTGGGAACCCTTATTTGATGGCTGGGGCGGGAGGATTCGAACCTCCGAATGCCGGTACCAAAAACCGGTGCCTTAGGCCACTTGGCTACGCCCCAGCAGGGTGACTCGGCCGGGAATGTATGCGCATCGAAGGTCAGCCGCAAGCCTGGAAAGATGTGGATTCCGCCATGCCGGAATTTGTGCGTCTTTGATGCGTGCAATTCCTTGTTGGTTGCCGAATCCAGTTGGGGAATAATCCTGCACGGAATAGGCGAACACGGCCAATCGGGCCGACGGGAGTAGGCCGGTATGGTCAGGGAAATTTATGCGCTCGGCGCGCTGCTCTTCGGTATGAGCGCGCTGTTGGTCGGCAACGGGCTGTTCGGCACCCTGACCGCGCTCCGCATGTCGATGGAGGAATTCGACCCGACGGTGATCGGCGTTGTGGTGTCGTGCCATATGGTTGGCTTCGTGCTCGGCTGTCTCTACGGCCAGCGCGTGATCGCCAGTGTCGGGGCGATCCGCTGCCTGACCGCGTTCGCCGCGTTGATGTCGATCTGTGCCCTGCTGCTGCCTTTGTATGTGGTGCCTTATACCTGGGTGCCGATCCGGCTCTGTTTCGGCTTTAGTTCCGCCATGGTGTTCATGGTCGCCGAAAGCTGGCTCGCCGGTTCGGCCTCTCCCCAGAACAAAGGCCGGGTATTCTCGGTCTATATGGTGATCAACAAGGGCTGCTTCGCACTCGGCCAATTGCTGTTGCAACTGGCCGATCCGGCCGGCGACCGGCTGTTCATGCTGCTCGGCATTCTATTCGCGGTCTGCCTGGTCCCCATCGCGCTCGCCCGGCATGAAGCACCGAAGAATTTTGGCGATGAACGCATGTCGATCCGCGATCTGTACCGCGCATCGCCCGTTGGTGTGTTCGGCGCGACGGCAACGGGCCTGGCGAACTCTTCCATCGTCGGTCTCAGTCCCGTGTTTGCTTTGGGAGTCGGCCTGGACGTGGCGCAGGTTTCGGCCTTCATGATGATCTTCATGTTCGGCAGCCTTGCGCTGCAAATTCCAATTGGGCGCCTGTCGGACATGTTCGACCGCCGACTGGTGCTCGCCTCGGTCGCCAGTGCGGCTGGCGTGATGAGCGTCGTGATCGGGATGACCGGCAGTGATGCGGGCATATGGTCGCTTTACGCGCTCGCCTTCGCCATCGGAGGCCTCAGCGCGGTCACCTATCCGATTGCGATGGCGCATGCGAGCGATCACAGCGCGCCGCAGCAAATGGTCGCGATCATGGCGGGATTGCTGCTCGCCTTCGGTATCGGCGCCAGCGTCAGCCCCTTCCTGGCGTCTCTCGCGATGAAGGAATTCGGTCCAGGAGGATTGTACTTCTATGCGGCTGCCGTCTATGCGGCCATGGCCTCGTTCACGCTCTATCGCATGTCGAGGCGCGCGCCCGTTCCGGAAGAAGCGCAATCGGCCTTCGTCGCCCAGCCGCAGACGTCGCAGTCCAGTCCGGTCGTGACAGCGCTTGACCCGCGCGTGGCCGACAACGACTGAACTAAATGGTCCCGGTATCCAATTCGGTCGGTGCAACCCACCACCCGTCCTGCGCGACAGCGGGCGCGGCCGCTTCCGCCGCGGCGAGATCGTCGAAGATGCCGAAGCAGGTGGCGCCGCTGCCTGTCATGCGCGCGAGATGGCAACCCGGCGCTGCTTCGAGGGCTGCCAGCACGTTGCGAATGACCGGACAGAGCCGGATCGCGGCATCGGTCAAATCGTTACCGCGGTCGGCCAGCAAGGCAGCAAGCGCGGCGGCGTTTTTCGGTGATTCATCGAAACGGTCTGGCGGGTTGAAGCCGCCGCGGCGCGCCTGAAACACAGAAGCGGTGACGAGGGCGACACCGGGATTGACGAGCAAGATGCCCGATTTCGGTAGGGCCGGCGCCTCATCCAGTGTTTCCCCGATTCCGCCGACATAGGTGGTTTGCGCTTTAAGGCAGGCGGGAAGATCGGAACCGAGCGACAGGCCCATTTCATAGAGGTCGACTGCGCCATCCGGAATGCCCCACAAAGCCACCATCGCTTTCATCGCCGCCGCGGCATCGGTCGAACCGCCACCGATTCCCGCCGCCACCGGCAGGTTTTTTGTAATCGTCACATGCGCGCGCGCCTGTGCACCGGCATTATCCGCGAGGAGCTGGGCTGCTTGATAGACGAGATTTTTGTAGGGCGGTGGCATGCCTTCGGCAAAAGGGCCGTCCGAAACGATGTCCAGCGGTTCGCCGGCACGGATTGTCAACTCATCGCCCAGCGTGGTGAACCCGACCAGACTATCAACCAGATGATAGCCGTCCGCCTGGCGGCCGGTGATGTGAAAATAAAGATTGATCTTGGCGGGTGCGCGGACCGTCGCGACCCCCGATGGAGAGGCATTCATCCGCCGGACCCGTCCGCTTTGTCTTTCTTGAGCCCGTGCTCCAGCTTCGCTTCGATATCGGGGATCAGGTCTTCGTCGGGGTCCAGACCGAGTGCGCGGCGCCACTGGAAGCGGGCCTCCAATCTCCGCCCGACCCGCCAATACGCGTCGCCGAGGTGATCGTTGATCACAGGATCGCTCGGCCGCAGCCGGATGGCGCGCTCAAGATGTTTCACCGATTCCGCGTAATCGCCGAGCCGGTACAGCACCCAGCCGAGACTGTCGACGATATAGCCATCATCCTGCCGCTGTTCGACCGCACGCTCGATCATCTTCTTCGCGCGCTCGATATTGATGCCTTTCTCGACCCAGGAATAGCCCAGATAATTCAGCACATAAGGCTGCTCGGGCCGCAGTTCGAGCGCTTTAAGAAAATCCTTTTCGGCCCGATCCCAGGTTTTCGAGCGCTCCAGCGCGATGCCGCGATTGTAATAAAACAGCCAATGCCCCGGCGAGATTTCGCCCAGCCGCTCGCCGGCCGCGTCGTAGGCATCGACTGCTTCCTTATAGCGCTCCTTGCTGCGCAGGATACCGCCAAGCTTGATGAGCGCATCCGTTCGTTCGGGTCGCTCTTCGGCCATGCCGCGCAACATCTCGACGGCTGAATCGACGTTTTCCAGATCGGTCAAATTATCGGCGATGCGAAGCCGGGCGGACCAGCTGTAGGGAGAGTTGGCGTCGACCGTCCCGTAAATTTCGTTCGCCTCCGCGTAGCGCCGCTGGTTGTCGAACAAATCGCCAAGCAGCAATCTTGCGAGCTCGAACTTCGGCCGCAGGTGCAGCGCAATCCGTGAATAGATCAGCGCCATGTCGGTGGAGCGGTCACGCGGCAAGGCCGACGCGATGTTGAAGAGGCTTTCGGCGATGCCCGCCTTCGCGCTGTCGATGAGAGGTTTTGCCGTTTCGCCCGCTTCGAGGCGCGCCAGCGCATCGCCGATGGCGATATTTGCAGGGTGGTCCGCGAGAAAATCCTGATAGAGCTTGCGCGCTTCTTCCTTTCGCTCGGTTCGTTCCAACAACGAGCCCGCGGCACGGACGACCCGAACGGGCGCCTTGTGCAGCTGATCGGTAACCGCGCGATAGCTTTTCTCCGCCGCTTCCTGCCTTAAGCCGAGATCGTTGATCAGGCCGGTGTGCAGGTCGCGCATGGCCGAGAAGCCGCTCTTCTTGTTAAGCTCCGCCAACGCTTTCAGGGCGGCGTCGTAATCTCCGACACCGGCGCTCGACCAGGCAGACGCAAGGGGGGCGGCATAGGCGCTGAGTCCGCGCCGGGGCAGGGCGTCGAACTGTTTGCGTGCGGATTCGAAATCGCTATTGCGTGCGGCCTCGATTCCGAGCAGCAGTGACGCCGTCGACATCTTGCCGCCGCTTTCTTCAATGCGCTTCGCCAGGGGAACGGCGACCTCGAAATTTCCGGCGGCGAGCGTCAACAGGAAGGTCCGCCGCAGCAGCTTCTGATCGTCCGGATTTTCTTCGAGAACGCGAAGCATGAAGGCGGACGCCTTGGCGCTGTCCTTGAGGGCCTGCGCATGTCTGCCGGCCAGGTAGCTCCCGAACTCCGATGTGGCATTCGTCTGCCCGCTAACGGCCAGAACGGCGGTCAAAATCGCTCCGAAAAGGATCTTTCGATGGAATTTTGCACGTAAAATCATACGGTTCTCCGAAAAGCCGCCTATTTTAGCCGAATTCGGGTGGAATCGACAGCCGTTGCTGTGACTCGGCGCTCTATAAGTTTGTGCCGGTCACGGACGAATCCAAGCCCAGGGCTTGGCCGTGACCGGTGCGCGGGCTGATTGCCTACATATTGGGATAATTCGGGCCGCCGCCGCCTTCCGGGGTTACCCAGACAATGTTCTGGGTTGGATCCTTGATGTCGCATGTCTTGCAGTGAACGCAGTTCTGCGCGTTGATCTGCAATCTCGGATTGCTGCCATCGTCGTCTCGCATGATCTCGTAGACGCCGGCCGGGCAATAGCGCTGTTCAGGCGCATCATAGAGCGCGAGGTTTGTGTCAATTGGTACCGATGCATCCTTGAGGGTCAGATGGGCCGGCTGATCTTCCTCATGGTTGGTTGCTGAAAAGGAAACGTTGGTCAGCCGGTCGAAGGTCAGGACGCCGTCCGGTTTGGGGTAGTCAATCGGTTGCGCCTCGCTGGCCTTGGCGAGAACGGCATGGTCAGAATGGCCGTGCTTCAGCGTCCACGGCGCGCGGCCGCCGAGAAGCTTTTGATCGAACCCGTTGTACAGCGTGCCGCCGATCAGGCCCCATTTGAAAGCTGGCCGGAAGTTGCGGGCCTTATAAAGTTCCTCGTACACCCAGGAGTCGCGGAAGGCGTCAGCGTAGCCCGTCAACTCATCGCCACCTTCGGCGCCGCCCGTGAGGGCATCGAACGCGGCATCCGCGGCCAGCATCCCGGACTTCATCGCCGTGTGGGATCCTTTGATCTTCGGCGTGTTCAATGTTCCAGCTTCGCAGCCGATCAACACACCGCCGGGGAAAGTGAGTTTTGGCAGGGATTGGATCCCGCCTTCGTTCAGCGCGCGTGCGCCATAGGCAACTCGCCGGCCGCCCTCGAACGTATCGCGGATTTTCGGATGCGTCTTGAAGCGTTGGAACTCTTCATAGGGCGACAGATGCGGATTCTTGTAATCGAGCCCGACGACGAAACCGACAGCGACCTGATTGTTCTCCAGGTGATAGAGAAAGGAGCCGCCATAGGTGTTGTTGTTCATCGGCCAGCCGGCGGTGTGCAGGATCAAGCCCTGCTGATGTTTTTCCGGCTCGACCTCCCACAGCTCCTTGATGCCGATGCCATAGGTCTGGTCTTCGCAATCGGCGCGCAGGTTGAATTGCGCCATCAGCTGTTTGCCCAAGCTGCCGCGGCAACCCTCGGCAAAGAAGGTGTATTTGGCGTGCAGCTCCATGCCGGGCTGATAGTTGGGCCCTTGCTCGCCCTCTTTCGTGATGCCCATATCGCCCGTGGCGACGCCTTTTACCGCGCCGTCTTCGGTGTACAGCACTTCGGCCGCGGCGAATCCGGGATAGATCTCCACCCCCAGCGCTTCCGCCTGCTCGCCAAGCCAGCGACAAAGATTGCCGAGGCTGATGATGTAATTGCCGTGATTGTGCAAGGTGGGCGGCAGTAACATTGTCGGCAGCGAGAAGCCGCCAGACTCGGTCAGGAACATGAATTTCTCGTCGCTCACCGGCGTATTGAGCGGTGCGCCCATCTCCTGCCAATCCGGAAAGAGCTCGTTCAAAGCGCGCGGTTCCAGCACGGCGCCGGACAGGATGTGGGCGCCTACCTCCGAGGCTTTCTCGAGGATGCAGACGGAAATCTCGCGATCCTGTTCCGCGGCACGTTGCTTCAGACGAATTGCCGCCGAGAGGCCAGATGGGCCGGCGCCCACCACGACCACGTCGTATTCCATATAATCGCGTTCCATCACTCCAACTCCTCAGCTCTCCACGGTTTTTCACCGCGCCGCGTTGTCTATAACAAAGTATGTGAATTTTGTAGATAATAGTGAGTGAGACCCGCATGCGAAAATCACCGCATGCCAGATCACGAAGTGAGATCGCGTGTTGCAACATCGAGATTTAGCCGAAGCGTTAGCGTGGAGCGTCGAAATGGGCGCGGACGAAGCGATCGGCAACGCGCCAGTTGATCGGTACGCCGAATCCGCCGCCGCTCGGAAATCGGTTGCGGCGCCGGCGCCTTCAGCACCTTCGATCCGGGCCGCGGAACGCGGTAACACCCGCCGGCCGCCGCAACTATCCGCA
>JAPPPC010000733.1:3705-10873 GCA_028817685.1 Rhodospirillaceae bacterium | reverse complement strand
GCCCGACATGCGCGAGCAGGTCGACCTGTGGACCGAACACGCGCCGCTGGCGCCGAGCCAAGGGGTTGCGGACAGCCGTGCGGCCGCGGCGGCGGCAGACACGCTGGACGCGCTGCGCGCTGCGTTGTCGGCGTTCGAAGGTTGTGCGCTGAAGCAGACGGCGACGAACCTCGTCTTCGCCGACGGAAATCCGGATGCGGACGTGATGATCCTGGGGGAAGCGCCCGGGGCGGAAGAGGATCGGCGCGGCGTGCCTTTCGTGGGCGCCAGCGGGCAGCTGATGGACCGGATGCTGGCGGCGATCGGCCTCGATCGCGACAGCGTCTACATCTCGAACATCCTGTTCTGGCGGCCGCCCGGCAATCGAAACCCGACCACCGCGGAGGTGGCGGCCTGCATGCCGTTCGTCCAACGGCATATCGAATTGGTTCGGCCCAAGGCACTTGTTTTCGTCGGCGGTGCGTCGGCAAAAGCCATGCTCGACCGGACTGAAGGGATCATGCGGTTGCGGGGCAAGTGGTACGACTATCACGGGCCGGGACTGGACAGATCGATTCCGGCATTGGCAACCTTTCATCCCGCTTATTTGCTGCGGTCGCCGGGGCAGAAACGCGCGGCATGGCATGACCTGTTGTTGCTGAAAACACGGCTCGAGGAAATGTCCTGATGCGCTACTGCCTTGCAAAACAAACGTTTTTCCGTTAGGGATGGCGCCGAAAAAAAGGGGTTAGAGGTCGCTGTAAAGGCGGCGGACCGCGTGGCTGTATGACATATTCGAAAGTGCACTATTGGCTCGTTGCGACGATCGCCCTGTTTCTGGCGGCACCCGCTGCGGCGCAAGGGTCGCCAGCTACCGATACGGCGTCGCTCCCGCGCCCAGGCGATTCGCTGCATGGCGAGAAGTCGCTGCCACTGATTCTTTCAGAGGCGGACGCCGCCCTGTACCGGGAGATTTTCAAGTTTCAGGAAACAGGCAAGTGGCGTGCCGCGGACAAGCGGATCGCAAAATTGTCCGATCGGGTGTTGATGGGCCATGTTCTGTATCAGCGCTATATGCATCCGACGGCCTATCGGTCGAAATACAAAGAGCTGAAGGATTGGATGGCCGCCTATGCGGACCACCCGGGCGCCATGACGATCTATCGTCTGGCCCTTCGGCGGCAGCCCAAAGGTTGGCGTGCACCGAAAAAGCCGGTGCGGACGAGACCGATGCAGTCCAGGCCAGAACCACGGCCGAGCGTTCGAAAAAAAGCCAGGCTTAGCCGATCGCAGCGGAACTTGGCCCGGCGGGCATCGAATCAGGTCAAGAGTCTGGTGCGACGAGAGCGGCCGACGCAGGCGTTGAAGCTATTGAATTCGAAAGCCTATCGTCGGCTCAATGCGGCGAGCTTCGATCAGAGCCTCGCGATTATCGCGCGCGGGTACTACCACGCCGGCAAGGACGAGACGGCACTCGAGGTTGCGACCCGGGCCACGAACCGGTCGGCTGCGAAAGCGCCCTACGCCTATTGGTGGGCGGGTCTCGCGGCTTGGCGGCTCGAACGATACGATGTCGCCGCGGACCATTTCGCCCGCATGGCGCAGGCGCCCGATCTTTCGGATTGGCCACGATCGGCAGCCGCCTATTGGGCGGCGCGCGCCGCGCTCGTTGGCAAGGATCCCGCGCGGGTCGCCGGCATGCTGGAAATCGGCGCGCGCTATCCGCATACGTTTTACGGCTTGCTGGCGCTGCAGGCGCGTGATGGGGAGCGGCCCTTCAATTGGGCATTGCCGCGTCTGGGGCCGATCGAGCTGGCGCTTTTGGACCAAATTCCGACGGCACATCGCGCGCTCGCCCTGCTGGAGGCAGGACAATCGATCCGTGCCGAAAGCGAGTTGAAACGATTGACCGGCGCGCCCTCGCCGGAACTGTCGCGCGTCCTGCTCGCCTTGGTGGGCAAGGCCAATCTTCCGGATGTCGCCATCCGGCTTGGGTTCAAGCTGCAGCGGACGCGCGGCGAAAATTATGATGCGGCGCTTTACCCCGTACCGGGCTGGATGCCCGAAGGTGGGTACAAGATCGACCAAGCGCTCGTCTTCGCCTTCATGCGGCAGGAATCGCGTTTCAAGGCAAATGCGAAGAGCCGCCGCGGCGCCACCGGCTTGATGCAGCTGATGCCGGCAACCGCCCGTTTCATGGCGCGCAAGCGCACCAGCCGGCGTTCCTTGATGAATCCGGAAAAGAACATCGCCCTCGGGCAGAAATACATTCAGCATCTGATCGATGACCCGACGATCGACGGGAACTTGTTCTACGCAACGGTTGCCTACAATGCGGGGCCGGGCAATTTGCGAAAGTGGCGCCGCAAAGTCGATTTCCGCGACGATCCTCTCCTGTTTATCGAAAGCGTCCGCTCGCGGGAGACGCGTAATTTCGTTGAGCGGGTCATGACAAATTTCTGGATTTACCGGCTGCGGTTGGGCCAACCGACACCCTCTTTGGCGGCGGCCGCTGCCGGCGAGTGGCCGGTCTATATTCCGCTCGACACAGGCAACAGGAGAGTGGGCCGTGCCAATTAACGAAGACCGGCCGTTTTTGGCCGTTTCGATCGCCGTACTGACGGTGTCGGATACCCGTACCGAAGCGGATGATCGCTCGGGCGATACGCTTGTCGAGCGGTTGACCGCGGCGGGCCACACCCTGGCCGACCGCGCGATCGTCAAGGACGACGCGGACGCGATCGAGACAAAGTTACGCGCCTGGATCGATGATCCGAACATCGATTGCGTGATCACCACCGGTGGCACCGGTGTTACCGGACGCGACGTGACGCCGGAGGCACTCGACCGCGTGTGTGAGAAGAAGATTCCCGGCTTCGGCGAACTGTTTCGCTGGATCAGTTTTCAGAAGATCGGCACGTCCACCATTCAAAGCCGTGCCGATGCCGGTGTTGCGGCGGGCACCTATCTGTTCGTGCTGCCCGGGTCGACGGGCGCCTGCAAAGACGGGTGGGATGAAATCCTGGTTCACCAGCTGGACTACAGGTTTACACCGTGCAATTTCGTCGAGCTGATGCCGCGGCTGCAGGAAAAGTGACGCAGCGCTAGTTTAGAATCCGAGACCCAGCATGCCGTCGAAAGCGACGGTTTTCGGCAGGGGCGTCTCTGGGACATCCTCTATGTCTTTCTGGACCGCAGATAGGCTACGGAGCCGCTCGCGCTCATAGCGCGACCGTACCTGCTGATTTGTCTCTTCGTACCGTTTGGCGGCGTCGTCATAGGCGAACGCGCCCGTATCGGTATAGACGAAAAGCGGTGGTTCGGTCGTGCGACCGTCGGAAACGGGTTCGTATCCGATCTGCCGCCTGGCGTCTTGGGAAATATCCAAAATGACATGTTGCGCGGAGAAACGTTCCGGAAGAGTTGCCGCCCGGCGTTGTTCCCGCGGGTTGGGGCGAGACCGTATTGTTGCTTCGGTTGGCGCAATTCCGGTGATGGCCATGATTCTGTGCCCCGCGTCGCGAAATCAATTTTCGCCCGCGGTGATGCAGAATACGTGCCACCGGTTCTTCGGAAATTAGTCTTTAATTTTCAAAAAGTTATTTGGTCGGCGGAAAAGCCTGTAAGGGGATGTTGGAAGAAGTTACCCGGTACCGGGTCGTCCAGCCGCGTTGGGCGTCCGACGAGTGGTGAAATCCTGCCGGCTTTACGAGTCGATAAAGTCGCGCTTGCGCATGTCAGCCAACAGTGACTCCCAAGCCCGATAGACGCGCGTGAAGGAGTCGGTCACGGCGTTTTCCGCCAGGGGCGCCAGCGTAGAATTCAGCAAATTGCGGCCGACCCCCAATTTCGTGCCTGCCATATAGACCCGCATGGGAACGGGCTGGCCGTTCAGCTTGTTCGCCCATTCAAGAATCTCGGTCTTTTTATCTTCCTTCAACTTAATGTCGGCAAAGCTCGAGATGGAAATGACTTGAGCAATCGGTTTTCCCGCGCTGTCACGGCGTACGATCTTCGTGTCGATTAAGACAATGATCGAAGGGAGATTTTTGTCTTCGACCGCCTTGAAGCCGGCGCGAAGAACAACGTCTTCCGGATTCCCTTTCGGTGATTGAAGGGACGCATTGATCTTCAGTCGATCGAGCAGGACTTTCGCGAGGTGGATTTCCGTGTCTTTAAGTGAATCAGGGATCCTGAGAAGGACCAGTTTTCCAGTTTGCGCTTGCGCGAACGAAGTGACCGGTAGCAGGCATGCAAGGGCAACGATCGCGGCACCGAAAAACGTTCGCATGGAGTGTCTCCGAGTTTGCGCCCAATTGGACGACGATGTCTCACCATTCCTGCGTGGATCGCAGGCTAAGGGCGTTATCGCGCAACGCCGACGCGAAGTGAAGACCCATTTGGGGTAGGTTTGACAGGCTTCTACTCTGCGGCTTCTGCGCTCACGAAAGCCTGAGCAATATCATGATCGATACGCTCGGGCGCCCGCTCGGCCGGGTCGCCGTAGCCGCCGCCGCCGCCGGTTTGGATCATCAGAATATCGCCTTTCTGCAAGGCGAAACTGCCCTTCGACGGCAATTCCAGCAGCTCGTCACCCCGCTTAAGATGGGTCACCGCGCTGCCGCCGGGTTTGCCGCCGAACAGTCCGTCTGCGGCGAGGCGGAAACGGTCGGAGTAGGTTGCAAAGGTGACCCCGTCCTTGAGGATTTCGTAGTGCCGGCATAAGCCCATGCCGCCGCGGTACTTGCCGTCGCCGCCGGAATCCGGACGTAAGGTATAGGCGACGATGCGGAAGAAGTCGTAGTCGAGGTCCATCGATTCGACCGGCACGTTGCCGCAGTTCGACATCGGGCTGTCGACCGCGTCGCAGCCGTCGCGCACCGGGCTGGCGCCGTAGCCCCCACCAAAGATTTCCAGCGAGATTCGGTAGCCGTCCGGCCCGAAATGGCTGAGACAGACCGACTCCGTCGTATCGAATCCGGTCGCGATCACCTGATCGGGCACCGCCAGGGCGAGCGCTTTCATGACCGCGTTGTAGGCGCGGTAGCTGGCGGTCAGCCGCGCGCGCACCGGCGCTGGCGGTTTCGGGTTGAGGATGCTGCCATAGGGCGCGCTGATCGACACCGGTCGCAAGCTACCTTCGTTGAACGGGATGTCGGGGCTGGTCAGGACGGATTTCACCACCGACAGGGCCGTCGCGATAGTTGAGGCGAACGGGCAATTCAGGTTCATCGTCACCTGATCGCAGGTGCCGGTGAAATCGACTGCGACCGAATCCCCGTCGATCGTCACCGTGGCGCGCACGGGCAGCGGCTCGTCGCCGACGCCGTCATCGTCCATCCAATCCTCGCCGGTATAGACGCCGTCCGGCGCTTCGGCGATGGCGTGGCGCATGCGCCGCTCGGAATAGTCCAGCAGTTCCGCCATTGCCGCTTCAACCGTCTCGACGCCGAACTTTTCGCACAGCGCCTTGACCCGCTCGATGCCCATGAAGTTGGCCGCGAACTGCGCGTTGAAATCGCCGATCGTCTGGTCCGGCACGCGAATATTGGCGCGAATTAGCCGCTCCAGCGGCCCACCGGACCAATCATCCGCGTGATTGTATTTGCTCGGCGGGATAATCAGCCCCTCCTGATGCACGTCCGTCGCGTGCGGGTTGAGGCCCGGTGCGCCGCCGCCAAGATCAAGATGGTGTGCGACCGTGGCGCTGAACCCGACCAACGTCCCGTCGAAGAAGATCGGCGAGAAGAGGAAGATGTCGGGGAGGTGCTGGCCGCCATGGAAAGGGTCGTTGTTGATATAGAAGTCGCCTTCCGCCAGCGTCTCCGGCGGGAACAGTTCGGCGCAAGGCTTGAAGGTCGCGCCGATCGAACCGAGCTGCATGGGGATCAGCTCCGCCTGGGCCACCACATTGCCATGCCGGTCGAGCAGGGCTGCCGCGCAGTCGCTGGCTTCCCGGACGATGGGCGAGTAGGCGGAGCGAATCAGTTTGGCGCCCATCTCCTTGGCGCCGGCGATCAGCCCTTGCGCGATGACCGCCTGGTCGGCGGGTGCCACCGGTCTGCGGTTCGTTCTCGTCATGGCAAGTACTAACCCTCGTCTTGTCGGAGTATCAGATTATCGTGCGAATCGACGCTCGCGCGCCAGCCTTGCGGGACATAGGCCGTCGAGGTCGCATCTTCGATCAGCAGCGGGCCGGCGATACTGTCGGCCGCCTGGATATCCTTGCGGCCGCGCAAGGCGCAGTCCCGCCATGCCCCGTTGTCATAGACCCGCGTATCCGCGTTGCGTACGACCGTGTCTTCCTCATGCAGCGCCGGCAGTTCCGTGGGTGGCGCCAGCGCGCCGATCCGAAACGAGACAATCTCGCAGGGGCCGAAATCTGTGCCGCCGAAGCCGAACAGCCGCAGATGCGCTTCCGCGAAGCGGGAGACGATGTCCTGCACCGTCAAGCGGTCCAGAAGGTCCGCTTCGAGCGGGACCTGAATTTCGAAGGCCTGCCCGACATAGCGCATTTCCAAGGTCGGGGCGAAGGCCGGTTCGGCTTCGATCTCATAGGCAGCAAACGCCTTGCGCGCCCGCGCCGCCATCTCGGCGAACACCTCGCGCACGATCCCGGGTGCGGCGTCATCGACCAGAACCTTGCGCGTCAGCGTGTCGTATTGCGCGAAATCGGCTGCCAGCAGTCCGAATGCCGACAGGACACCCGCATTGGGCGGCACCACCACAGTCGGGATGCCCAGTTCCTCTGCAACCTTCACCGCGTGTAGAGGGCCTGCGCCACCATAGGGCGTCAATACGTAGTCGCGTGGATCGCGCCCCCGTTCGGTTGAAACAAGCTGAATGGCACGGACGATATTGGCGTCGGCGACACGGATGGCACTGTCAGCGAACGCCTCCAACTCCATGCCCAAGGCTTCCGAGAGTGGCTTCAATGCGGCGTGCGCCGCATTGGCGTCGATATCCATGGCGCCGCCCAGAAACGCTTCAGGGCGGATCGAGCCGCGCACGATATGGGCGTCTGTGATCGCCGCTTCCGTGCCACCGCGGGCGTAGCAGGCTGGACCGGGATCGGCGCCCGCAGACCGCGGGCCGACCCGCAACATGCCGCCATCGTCGATCCAGATGATTGAACCGCCGCCGGCCCCGACCGTAACGATGTCCAGCGCCGGCGTTCGGATCGGTAGAC
>JAPPPC010000733.1:0-3695 GCA_028817685.1 Rhodospirillaceae bacterium | reverse complement strand
TCTGTCGACAGGTCGGCCTTGCCGCCGGTGACGACGCAGACGTCTGTCGAGGTGCCGCCCATATCAAGCGTGATGAGGTCCTCGAATCCGGCGAGAGCGGCCTGCCGGATCGCGCCATTGACACCGGCGGCCGGCCCGGAGAACAGGCAGCTTACCGCGTTGCTCGCAATTGCCTCGGCCGGCAGGTGCCCGCCATTCGATTGCATGATGGAGAAGCGACCATCGAATCCGGCCTTCGACAGGCTGTCGGCGAAACGGGCGATGTAGGCGTTGGTGACCGGCTGCACATAGGCGGCGATGGTGGTCGTCGAGGCGCGCTCGTATTCGCGGAACTCCCGCGTCACGTCGCTGGAGCAGGTGATCGTCAGGTGAGGGAAGTTCGCTGCCACCCATTTGGCGACAGCGCGCTCATGCGCCGGATTCGCATAGCCGTTCAACAAACAGATGGCCACCGCTTGATAATTGCCCCGGGCCAGCGGTCCGGCCAGGGTCTCGGAGATTGCGGTTTCGGAGAGGGCCTCGATTACTGTGCCGTCGGGCCCGATCCGCTCGTCGATTTCGAAAGTATCGCGGCGGCTGACCACCGGTTCCGGCTTGCCGTAGAAGAGATCATAGATCTGCCGCCGGTTATGACGTTGCAGCAACAGCAGATCGCGAAAACCTTTGGTTACCAGAAAGGCGATCGGCGCGCCTTTGCGTTCCAGGATAGCGTTGATGGCGACCGTTGAGCCGTGGATAAGATCCTCTACCTCGGCCATGGGAAGCTGCGCCGATTCGAGTGCGGCGAGCGCTCCTTCATCGGGCGCGGACGGGACACTTGGCACCTTGGCGATTCGGACCCGGTCATCCTCGATCGCGACCAAATCGGTGAACGTGCCGCCGACTTCCACCCCTACACGCATGCTAGGCCCTTCCTTATCCGCAGACTTTGGTGAGGTACACCAATGCGAATGCCGGAGCAAATGGTGCGTCCGTCAAGAATGCTCGATCTGGTGACGCATTTGGTTGACCCGGGAAGCACTTAGGGATTGAATGGATGTTTGAATTATGCGCGCAAGCGTAGTTGGCGGGGTGTTCGATATTCAGCGGTTGTGACGCCGCAAACGCCATGGGTAGGCCGGACAAAGCGGTCTAGCGAACCATGGCAACAGTGATGCTTAGGAAACAGGGAGGCTAACAGACAATGCTAAAACGAATTCCTATTGCCGTATCGGCGGCCGCGGTTGGCGCGGCGATGCTGGCGGCGCCGGCGCTGGCCGGGAAATCGAACGACACGTTGGTCTGGTCGACGGACCGCGAAGTCAATGTGCCGCTGCCGTTCTTCGAGCAGGTGCGTGAAATGGTCGTCATGGCGCGGTTGAGCCACGACACGCTGCTCTTCCGTAATCCGAAGACGTTCGCCTACGAACCGCAACTGGCGACCGACTACAAATGGATAGACAACGTCACGATGGAGTTCAATCTCCGCCAGGACGTGACCTTCCATGACGGTACGAAATTCAGCGCCGACGACGTGGTGGCGACAGTCAACCATCTGGTCAAGCCGGATAGTGGCGTGCTGACCAAGCGTAATGTCAGCTGGATGAAGAGCGCAGAGAAACTGGGCGAATACAAGGTGCGCCTCAATCTGGTGAAGCCGTTCCCGGCCGCGCTTGAATTCCTGTCGGGACCGCTGGCGATGCTGCCGGCTGAAATCTGGAGCAAGGCAAAGAAGGACGCGACCGGCAAACCCGACTACGGCACGATCCCGCCGATCGGGACCGGACCGTACAAGACGGTGGAACATGTGCCGGGCGAGCGTACGGTTCTTGAAATCAACCCGAACTACTTCGATGGGCCCAAGGGCAAACCGTCGATCAAGAAGATCGTCTTTCGCACGGTGGCCGATCCGGAAGCGCAGATTGCCGAACTGCTGACCGGCAGCCTCGACTGGATCTGGGACGTGCCCAAGGACAAGGCGGAAGAGCTGAAGAGCAGTGGCGCGGTGCAGGTCGTCAACGCGCCGACCATGCGCATCAGCTATCTGTCGATGGACAAGTTGGGCCGCAGCGGCGCCGATAATCCGTGGACCAAGCAGAAGGTGCGTCAGGCCGTCATTCACGCCATTGACCGGGCGGCGATCGCCAAGAACCTGGTCGGCGGCGCGTCCAGCGTCATTCATTCGGCCTGCTATCCGACTCAGTTCGGTTGCACGCAAGACGTGCCGCAATACCCGTACGATCCGGCGAAGGCGAAGAAGCTGCTAGCGGAAGCGGGTTACCCGAATGGCTTCAGTTCGGACATCTACGCCTATCGCCAGCGCGAATTTACCGAAGCGGTGATGGGTTACCTGTCCAAGGTCGGTATCAAGACCAACCTGAAATACATGCAGTACAAGGCGCTGCGTGGGCTGGTCTGGAACGGCTCCGGTTCGCCGAACCATATGACATGGGGTTCCTACTCCATGAACGACATGTCGGCGATCACCAGTCATTTCTTCAAGGGCGGCAAGGACGATTACTGCCGTGACCCGGATGTCATGAAGTGGCTCGAAACCGGTGACACGACTACCGATCCCGCGGTGCGCAAGGACGTTTACAAGAAGGCGTTGTCCCGCATTCAGGAACTGGCCTGCTGGGCGCCGTTGTTCACCTATGCGAAGAACTACGCCTATTCGAACGACTTGGATTTCACCCCGACGCCGGATGAAATCCCGCGCTTCTTCCAGGCCAAATGGAAGTAGGCTAGACAACAGAAAGGGGCGCGGCTCATCCGGGCCGCGCCCCGTTTTGTTTCGAATTTCGGACGAAAGGCAACGCGATGCTGTTCTATACGCTGAAGCGTTTTGGAGTCGCCGTTCTGGTGCTGATCAGCGTCTCGTTGATCACGTTTGCGCTGCTCCGCTTCTCCGGCGACCCGGCCGCGGCCATGGCTGGCGAGGCGGCTACCGAAGAGGATATCGAATACGTCCGTAAGCAGTTCGGCTTCGACCGGCCGCTCCCGGTTCAATATTGGGCGTGGGCGTCGAAGGCGTTGCAAGGCGATTTCGGTATGTCGATTTATCTGAAGCAGCCGGTTGCCGAGATCATCGCCGACAAGGCGCCGGTCACGATGAAGCTGGGCGCCATCGCTCTCAGCTTCGCGCTGCTTTTGTCCATCCCGCTCGGTGTTTTGGCGGCCATGCGGCCGAACACGATTATCGACCGAACCGCCCTGACCATCGCCGTGGTGGGGCAGGCATTTCCAAGTTTCTTTTTTGCGTTGATACTGATTCTTGTTTTTGGCGTGCAACTTCGTTGGCTGCCGATTACCGGCAGCGACAGCTGGTTGCACTTCATTCTGCCTTCCATTGCGCTGGGTTACTACGCGACGCCGGCGATCATGCGGTTGACCCGCGCCGGCATGATGGAAGTGCTCGGTTCCGACTACATTCGAACCGCCAAGGCGAAAGGGCTTCGGCCGCCGGTGGTATTGTTCAAGCACGCGTTGCGCAACGCGATCATTCCCGTGGTCTCCTTGTCCGCTGTGCAGCTTGGTTTCATGCTCGGCGGTTCGATCGTCATTGAGACGATTTTCTCGCTACACGGGATCGGCAGGCTCGCCTGGCAATCGATCCAGCGTTCCGACTTCGAAATGATGCAAGCCATCGTTCTGACGGTCGCATGCTTTTACATAATTCTGACCTTCCTGGCGGACGTCTTGAATGCGTTCCTCGA
>JAPPPC010000901.1 GCA_028817685.1 Rhodospirillaceae bacterium | reverse complement strand
GAACCTCACCGACAGCACCCTGGCGCGCCATACATCCGGCACGTAGCGGGACAGGACGGCGTCGGTGATCGGGATCTGCCCGAACACGAAGGCCATGGCCAGCAGGGCCGCCGCAAAGAGCATGTAGTCGGTCTGCATCGACATGAAGAAGACCAGAACCACCTGACAGACGGCGACGACGAACAGGATCGGTTTGACCGGATGGCGGTCGACCAGACGGCCGACAATCAGCTGCGAGAACGCGGCGACCGCATAGACGCACGCCGCCAGCGCCCCCGTGACCGCGATGTCGACCGAAACCCCCGTCATCCGCACCTCGAACAGGCGCGGAATGATGAATATCAACGCGCCGAACACGAAGCCGCCGGCCGAGGAAACCAGCGCCAGCGCGCACAAGGCCCGCTTCCAGCCGGGCGCGAAACCGATCAGCGCCTTCTCGCGCGCGGTCGATGGCGGCGGTTTGGCCTTGCCGGACCGGGCGAAGAATCCGTACCCGATCCCCACCGCGATCGAGACGAGACCCGGCAAGATGAACGCCAGTCGCCAGTCATAGGCGGCGAGGATGAAACCGGTGATCAGCGGCGCGGCCGCGACCCCCATATTGCCCCATACCCCGTTCACGCCGATGCGCCAGCCGACGCGGCCGCCGCCCTCGATCACCATCGCGATACCGACCGGGTGATAGATCGCGGCGAAAATGGCGATCACGGAGAGACCGATGCCGATCTGCAAGGGCGATTGGGCAAATCCGGTCGCCACCGAAGACGCGCCGATGCCGACGAAAAACACGGTGATCATGCCGTTCCGCGTCCATTTGTCCGCCATAAAGGCGGCGAGCGGCGCACAGGCGCCGAACAGGACGAGCGCGGGAATGCCATAGGGGATCATCTCCGCATAGGCGCCATGTTCCGCCAACCCGAACGCGAGACCGGCGCTCACCGCGGCCTTCGCGAAGATCAGCATGAACATGTGGTCGGCGAAGTGGCCGAGATTCAGGAAGAGATATCGCAGACGTTGTGCGCTCACAGTCACGACCTTTGGGGGGAATTACAAAAACGGGAGGCGACGGGCAGTATTTCACCTCGCCCTGGGCCCGGCAACAAAATCGGTTTGTCTTGGTGCCCGGCGCCTGCGATCGGCCGAAATTCCTATCCTTGCAGGTTCAGAACGGCCTCAACGACCCGGTCGTCCCTCAAGGTCCGGCATTTGAAACCAAGCCGTTCCGCCAGGTCGAGCATCGCCCCGTTGTCCGGCAGGATTTGGCCGACCATCTGCTGCGTCCCGCGATCCCGGCAGTACCGGATCATCTTCCGCAGCAAGGTCTCGCCCAGCCCCTGACCCTTGATGTCCGACCGGACGATGATCGCGAATTCGCAGCGATCGTTGTTCGGGTCGGTGATGGTGCGAACGACGCCGACGGTCTACGGGGCGTCTTCCGCCGTGTCGTCAACGGCGATGAACGCCATTTCGCGGTCGAAATCGATTTGGGTGAGCCGCGCCATCTGCGAGTGCGGCAGATCCCGGACAAGCCCGAAAAACCGGAACCGAATATCGTCGGGCGCCAGTTGCGACAGAAACGCGCGATGCGCCGCCTCATCCTCCGGCCGGATGGGCCGCAGCGTGAGCGCGCGCCCAGAGTCGAGAACAACCGCCTCCGCCAGCGCTTCCGGATAGGGCCGGATGGCAAGTTGGCGCGAGAAGCCCGGCTCAGCGACACGCACGCGCGCGTCCAGCGCCAATACGCCGTCCGCATCGACCAGAAGCGGATTGATGTCGATCTCCGCGATTTCGGGCCTGTCGACGATAAGCTGCGACACCTGCATCAGGGTAAGGCACAGCGTGTCCATATCGACCGCCGGCCTGTCCCGGTAGCCGCGCAGCAAAGCTGCGACCCGCGTGCGGTCGATCAGGTCCCGCGCCAGGATCATGTTGAGCGGCGGTAGCGCGACAGCGCTGTCATCGACCACCTCGACCGCCGTCCCGCCCTGACCAAAGACGATCACCGGGCCGAACACCGGATCGCAGGTCATGCCCACGAACACTTCGTGCGCGCCGGGACGGGCCGCCATCGCCTGAACCGTAAAGCCGTCAATGCGGCCCTGCGGCAGTCGTTGCGATACCGTTTCAAGCATGTGCCGGGCCGCGTCTTCAACAGCGGCTTCGGACCCTAGATGCAGAACGACACCGCCGACATCGGATTTGTGGGTAATGTCGTCCGACAGAATTTTCAACGCGACGGGAAATCCGATTTCGGCGGCGTGCCGCGCCGCCTCCTTCGGCGAACGGACGATCCGCGTCTCGACCGTCGGAATGCCATAGGCCGCGAGCAGCGCCTTCGCTTCCGGTTCGCTCATCATGTCGGTGTCACGGGACAGGCGGGCTTCGACAAGGCGGGATGCGATCTCCGTCGCCCGCTCGAATTCGCGGGGCGCCGAAGGCGGCGCTTCCATCAGCATCGTCTGACTGCGCCGGTAGTTCACCAGATGCATGAAGGCCTGCACGGCGAGCCTGGGGGAGTCGTAGGTGGGAATGCCCGCTTCCCGGAACAGTTTCCGGGCCGGCGTCACGGCGTGACCGCCGACCCAGCAGCTCAGAATATTGAGCTTGCTGCCCTTCGCCGTGTCGATGACCGCCTGCGCCGCCGCCATGCTGTCCGCGGTCGCCGTCGGCGCATGCATCGCAAGAATGGCGTCACAATCCCCGGACGCGAGCAGGATGCGCATGGCGTCGGCGTACCGGGACCCCGGCGCGTCGCCGATTATGTCGACCGGATTGGCCTTCGACCATGTGGGCGGCAGAACCTCGTCAAGTGCCGCGACGGTGTCTTCCGAGAGGGCGGCCAGCACGCCGCCGCCGGAGATCAACGCGTCGGTCGCCATGACGCCGATCCCGCCGCCATTGGTCAGGATCGCAAGGCGTTCGCCGTGCTGCGGGTGAGTTCGCGCGACGGTCTCGACCGCGGCGAACAGCTCCTCCATATCGTGCACGCGCAGCAAGCCGGTGCGGCGAAAGGCGGCGTCATACACCCGGTCGCTGCCCGCCAGCGCGCCGGTATGGGTCGCGGCCGCTTTCGCACCTTCCGCCGCGGTGCCGGATTTGATCACCAGAACCGGCTTGTTGCGCGCCGCGGCCCGGCAGGCGGAGAGGAACTTGCGGCCGTGGGTTACCGCTTCGATATAGAGCAGGATCGCATCGGTGTTCGGGTCGCTCGCCAGATAATCGACGACATCGCCGAAATCGACGTCGGCCATGTTGCCCAGCGAGATGAAGTGCGAGAACCCGACTCCGTTCTGATAGGCCCAATCCAGGACCGCCGTGCACAGCGCCCCCGATTGCGACGCGAACGCCACCCTGCCCTCGGGCGCGGGCAGGTGCGAAAAGCTCGCATTCAATCCGACGCCCGGCACCAGCAGCCCGAGGCAGTTCGGCCCCTGGATGCGCAACAGGTGCGGGCGCGCCGCCTGCAGCATCGCGTCATGAACCGATCCGCCTTCCGCCGTCTTGGCGGTTTCCAACCCGGCCGCCAGGACAATCGCCGCGCGGGTTCCGCGTTCGCCCAGCTCCGCGATCAGGCCCGGTATGGGCGCGGCCGGCGTGCAGAGGATCGCGAGATCCGGGGCCAGCGGCAACGCCGCGATATCCTTGTAGGTGAGGACGCCGGCGACCGCTTCGTATTTTGGATTGACCGGCATGACGGGGCCCTCGAAGCCGGCTTCGAGGATATTGTGCATGACGATGTTGCCGACGGCGCCGGGCCGATTGCTCGCGCCGATGACGGCGATCGAGCGCGGCCGAAAGGTTTTATCAAGGTTGCGGATCGACATGGGTCATGCCCTCGCGCGGACGCCCGCCCCCGCACCGGCGGGGGCAGCGATGTTTCCTCTCTTGTAAATAGGCACCGTGCGCCGGGGCGCAACAGGCGAGGCTGCGACGAATTGGCCCGCTCAAGGGTCCGGGGCTGTGGGCAAGATCGCTGCCGGTAGGTCGCGCACGGTCTGCGACAGGCTTTGGTCGAGCCAGCGTTTCAAGGTTTCGATTTCCGCGCCGCGGGCCGTGTCGGCGCCGTGCACGAGAAAATGCGCGAAGGCGAGCGGATATTCCGGTTGCACAAGCTGCACCAGATTGCCGCGGATCAGATCCGTCATCACGATGCTGCGCTTCACCAGCGCAATCCCTTGCGCTTCAAGCGCGGCCTGAACGGTGGTCAGGTGATGATCGAAGGTGAGACCCGGCTGGATCGTGTCCTGCGGCGCGCCCGCCCAGGCGAACCATTGCCGCCAATCCGGAAAGCCTTCGCCCGGCAGCGACTCGCGGCCATGCAGCAGCGTATGGCGCAGCATGTCGGCGGGCTCGGTCAGGGCCGGCCCGGACCGCAACAGGTCGGGGTGGCAGACCGGGATCGCGGTTTCTGCCAGCAGCCGGTGGGCGACCAGCCCGCCGAACGCGCCCGGCCCGTAGCGGATGGCGACGTCGGCACGGGCCGGCGGCCGTTCGTGCGGCGCGCCGGCGTCCTCGTTGACGATCGCGATCGTCGGCAGGACGGTCCGCAAGCCTGCCAGCCGCGGCGTCAGCCATTTCGACGAGAATGCCGGCGGTGCCGCGATCGTCAGGGGGCCGCCGCTGCTGTCGAACACCGAAGCGGCCTGCCGCAGACTGTCGAAGGCGCGCGCCACGGGCGGCAGGTAGGCCGAGCCGTCCGCGGTCAGGGCGAGCCCGTGTTGCAAGCGGGTGAAGAGCTTGCGGCCGAGATGCGCCTCCAGGGCGATCACCTGATGGCTGACCGCGGCGGGGGTGACGAACAGCTCCTCGGCGGCGCGCGACATGTTCATGTGCCGGGCCGCCGCTTCGAAGGCGCGCAGGGCGTTCAGCGGGGGCTGGGAGCGGGTCATAT
>JAPPPC010000724.1 GCA_028817685.1 Rhodospirillaceae bacterium | reverse complement strand
ATCCATGCCGGTTGCCAAATAGTGTTCGATGCACAGCGTGTGCGCGACCATGCCCGGTTTCAACCGATTGTCCGCTTCGTATAGGAAGCCGCTTGAATAGTAGCGAACCGTCTTCCCATCGATGAAGTTGTAGAGATAGGCAATGACCGTCTCACCCGCCGACAAACGAAGCAGTTCGACCCGGCCCTTTGGGTAACAAGTTTCTATCAGCCGTCTGTGGAAGGCGACGGAGAAGGCGCTGGAGAAGGCACCCTCCCCGTCCCGATCGTGCCAGGTGCGCTGATGCATATCGGACATCGCGTCGAAGAACGATAGAGCTTCGGCCGCATTCTCCGCCACCTCCAAACGAAGGTCTCCGCGCGCCTCGTACTGGCGAATCGCGCGCCGGATCTGTCCCCGCGTATTGGCACTGCGCTGCTCGAGATAACTGCCGTCGTTCGATCGTAGGGCCGCAAGGTCGACCTGTACGGTTGGCGCCTTAGCGCGCAAACGCGCCGGCCATGTGCCTGCCGCAACCGACTCGGCAAAGTCCTGCGCCAATCCTCGCAGAAATATGGCATCCCAGCGATTCGCCGCTTCCGCATAGAGCGCCGGCAAAGCCCGTGCCGCGGTTACCGCGGGATCCAGCAAAAGCCCGTTATATTCGATCGCGATCCTGTCTGCCTCCGACTCTCCCGTCTGGTGCAGATACGCGGCCTCGCCACCTAGGCCACCTTCATTCTTTGCACAGAAGAGACCCAAACAGACGATCATCTCGCCCTTGCGGCCTTCGAATACCGTTACTTCGGCGTCGAGACACGCCAGCCAGCAGCCGATCCAATCCCAGGACAGGAAGAATCCGCCGTCGGCGCGGCTCTCCAGGTCGCGCCAGTCGGCTGCCAGACCATCCAGGTCCGTCAGCCGGTGACACGAAAAGGAGATGTCGCCCAATGTAAGGGCTCCGATGGTAGGGTCCCCGTTTCCCGGGTCGCCCGATCAGCTCTCGATCAGAGCGGGTTCTTTTTTCTTACCGCCCGGTTTTTTGGGTTTCGCACCACCACCCGGTTTGGATGGGGTGAGCTCGAAGCCCAGCTTGCCGTCCTCCAAGACAACGCGCACGATTCCGCCTTTGGACAGCTTACCGAACAGCAACTCCTCCGCCAGCGGCTTCTTGATGTTCTCCTGGATGACCCGCGCCAATGGCCGTGCCCCGAATTTCGGGTCGTAACCCTTGTCGGCGACCCAATCGAGCGCTTCCGCATCCAACTCGATCGTCACGTTGCGGTCCGCCAGCTGGCCTTCCAACTCCATGATGAACTTGGCGACAACGCGGTGCACGACTTCCGGCGGCAGGGACGAGAATCCGATGACCGCATCGAGCCGATTGCGGAACTCCGGCGAGAACATGCGGTTGATCGCCTCTTCATCTTCGCCAACACGTTCTTCGCGCGCGAAGCCGATGGCCGGTTTCGCCATATCGGCGGCCCCCGCATTCGTCGTCATGATGAGGATCACGTTGCGGAAATCGACCGACTTGCCGTTATGGTCCGTCAGCTTTCCATGGTCCATGACCTGCAGCAGAACATTGAACAGGTCCGGATGGGCTTTTTCGATTTCGTCCAGCAACAGGACGCAATGCGGGTGTTGGTCAATTGCATCGGTCAGCAGACCGCCCTGGTCAAAACCAACATAGCCCGGCGGTGCGCCCAGTAACCGCGAGACCGTGTGCCGTTCCATGTATTCCGACATGTCGAAACGGGTCAGCTCGATCCCCATGGTCATGGCGAGTTGCTTGGCGACTTCCGTCTTACCGACACCGGTCGGGCCGGAGAACAGGTAGCAGCCGATCGGTTTCTCCGGTTCGCGCAGCCCGGCCCGCGACATCTTGATCGCCGCGGAAAGCGCGTCGATCGCCGTGTCCTGCCCGAACACAACGGTCTTCAGGTCGCGCTCCAGGCTTTCCAGCGATTCGCGGTCGTTTTTCGAGACCTGCTTCGGCGGGATCCGCGCCATCATGGCGACGACCGCTTCCACATCCTTCACGCCGATCGTCTTCTTGCGTTTCGATTCCGGCAGCAGCATCTGTGACGCGCCAACCTCGTCGATAACGTCGATCGCCTTATCCGGCAGTTTTCGGTCATTGATGTATTTCGCCGCCAAATCGACGGCCGTCCGCAGCGCCTCACCCGTGTAGCGCACCTTGTGGTGCTCTTCGTAATAGGGTTTCAGTCCCTGCAGAATCTTGATGGTATCCGGGATCGACGGTTCGATGACATCAATCTTCTGGAACCGGCGCACCAACGCTCGGTCTTTCTCAAAGTGATTGCGGAATTCTTTGTAGGTCGTCGATCCGACACAGCGCAGCGACCCGCTTTGCAGGGCCGGCTTCAGCAGATTGGAGGCATCCATCGCGCCACCGCTGGTCGCACCGGCACCGATCACCGTGTGAATCTCGTCGATGAAAAGGACGGCGCCTTCTTCTTCTTCGAGTTCCTTGATGACCGCCTTCAACCGCTCCTCGAAATCACCGCGATACCGCGTTCCCGCCAACAGAGCCCCCATGTCGAGCGCATAGATGACCGCGTTCTCCAGCACGGCGGGGACTTCGCCATCGACGATGCGTTTCGCCAACCCTTCGGCAATCGCCGTCTTGCCGACACCAGGGTCACCGACATAGAGCGGATTGTTCTTGGTCCGCCGGCACAATACTTGGATCGTCCGATCGATCTCCGTCTTGCGGCCGATCAGGGGATCGATCTTGCCGTCGCGCGCTTTCTGATTGAGGTCGACGCAATAGGCGTCAAGCGCCTCATTACCCTTCTTATTGACCTTCTCGGCGGCGGCGTCCTCGTCCGCGCCGCTGACACCGGATTGCTCGGACGTTTCGCCTGGAACTTTCGCGATTCCATGACTGATGTAGTTGACCGCGTCGAACCGGGTCATGTCCTGTGACTGCAGGTAATAGACCGCGTGGCTCTCCCTTTCGGAGAACATGGCGACCAGGACGTTCGCCCCCGTCACCTCTTCACGGCCGGAGGATTGGACATGGATCGCAGCGCGCTGCAAAACCCGCTGGAAGCCGGCAGTCGGCTTCGGATCTTCCGCCAAACTCGCCACCAGCATTTCGAGTTCACCGTCGAGATATTCGCTCAATTCCTTTTGCAGCTGCTCGATATCGACGCCGCAGGCCCGCAGCACCGCGACGGCGTCGCGGTCCTCCGTCAACGCGAACAGCAGATGCTCCAACGTGGCGTACTCATGCCGCCGCTCGCTTGCGAGCGCGATGGCGCGGTGCAGACTCTCTTCCAGATTACGCGATAACACGGGCCAATCAGTCCTTTTCCAGGGTGCACTGCAACGGGTGATGGTGTTTTCGGGCGAAATCCATAACCCTGTTCACTTTGGTTTCCGCTACTTCATAGGTAAAAACACCGCAAATACCGACCCCTCTTTGGTGTACGTGGAGCATGATTTTCGTCGCTTCTTCCTGCCCTTTGTTGAAGAAGCGTTCCAACACATGCACGACGAACTCCATCGGCGTGTAGTCGTCGTTCAACATCAGTACCTTGTACATCGACGGCTTCTTGGTCTTCGGCTTGGTCTGGACGACCACGCCGGTTTGGCCGTCATCGCCGCCGGTGTCGTTGTTCTCTTCGCTCATCGGTCAACACGTTAGCACTTATCATCCATTCATAATATTGGATTCAAATCCCGCCGGAAAAGGGATTATGTGAATCTCACCCAATATTGTCGGCCGGGAAACGCCAGCTTGAAACGAAAACGGCCCGGCGGGTTTCTCCGCCGGGCCGTCGCACCGGACGAATGTCCGGATGACTGCTACATAAAGTGAGGAATTACAAAGCAATCGGCTTTGTCAGCGTCGACACCGTCGAGTCGAACTGTTTTTGCAACGGCTCCATCGCCTCGGTCGCAACCTTGACCGACATTTCCGACATTTTCGTACCTTCGGCGACAAGATGGTCGAAACGCTGCTTGGCAAAATCGGTCTGCAGGTCGATGACGTCCTGCATCGTCTTGGCCGTCATCATCGCTTTCGCCGCTTCCGTGCCACGCTCGGCGGCATCCTGCGCGTAACTAAAGTAGGCTTTGCCGAGATCCTCATAGCCTTTCGCCCAGATATTACCGGCTTTCATTGCGGCTTCGACATTCTGCTTGTTCAGCGTCGCGATATCGTCATAGCTGCGGAACATCGCGTTGCTGGCGTTCGCGACATGCTCTTTGCCCATGGCAATCGCCTGCTCATAGCCTTCCGTCGAGGCCTTCATCGCCTGCTCGATGGTCTCTTTGCCCGCCGCGACCGCATCTTCGATCGGTTTCGACGCCTTGGCGGAGCTTTGCGTCTTGCTGGTCATTTCATATCTCCTGCTAGGAATTCCTGTGTCGCGCGCATTTACGGAGAGGACAGGTCATTACCATCGCCAGCCGCAAAATGCTGCAACGCAACATTGGGGTAAATATGGGCAAATTTTGGGGCCTGTCAATGTTAATTTGTGCAATGCAACAAATAAATTATTGCAACGCATCAACAAGAGAAGGGTAAACTAATCTTGAACGCTTGCAGGGTCTATCCGCGCCTCGGAAACATTGCGCTCCGATAGACAAAAACTTCATGATTCATTATAATAATATTCGACGAGTGCACGCTTCTTCTGCCAAGTAAAAATTGAGAACAGAAGTACGTAAAATGAGAAAGGCAGCAACGATTACATGCGCGCTCGCCGCTGTACTTCTGTCATTTACAGTATTAAACACGCCGGCCTTCGCGCGATACGCGGCAATCGTCCTCGATGCCGATACGGGTCGGGTTCTGCACGCCGCCAATCCGGACACGCGGAATTATCCGGCATCGCTGACGAAGATGATGACCCTGTATCTCGTCTTCGACGCCCTTGAAT
>JAPPPC010000630.1:1896-4905 GCA_028817685.1 Rhodospirillaceae bacterium | reverse complement strand
GCGGGGTGATCGGGTCGACTTTCGGCGTCTGGCTGTTCAAGTTCCTGCGCGAGCTGGGTCAGATCGACCTCGTCATCATGCTCTCCTACGTCGTCTTTCTGGGCATCATCGGGATCTTGATGCTGATCGAGAGCATTCGCGCCATGCAGCGCGCCCGCACGCCCGCCCGCCGCCGCAAGCTGCATCAGCATAATTTTCTGCACGGCCTGCCCTTCAAGATGCGGTTTCGCAAGTCGAAGCTCTATATCAGCGTGCTGCTGCCATTGCTGATCGGCGTGGTCGTCGGGATCCTGTCGGCGATCATGGGCGTTGGCGGCGGCTTCATCATGGTGCCGGCGATGATCTATCTGCTGGGGATGCCGACATCGGTAGTCGTCGGCACGTCACTGTTCCAGATCATCTTCGTGACGGCGAACGCAACCTTCCTGCAAGCGACCCTGAACCAGACGGTCGATATCTTCCTTGCGATATTGCTGCTGATCGGTGCGGTTATCGGCGCGCAGGTCGGCACGATGGTCGGGTCGAAACTGCGGGGCGAGCAGCTTCGCGGCCTGCTGGCGCTGATGGTGCTCGCCGTGTGCGGCAAGATCGTCTTCGACCTGCTGGTGACGCCGGACGACCTGTATGTCATCGCCACCGGGGGCAGGCATTGATCATGCGCGCCGTCCTCGCCTTCCTGCTGCTTTCCCTGTGGTCCGGCACCGCCGCCATGGCGCAACCCGTCGTCGTCGACCTCTCGAAGGAATCGGTCGACATCACCGCCGGTTTTACCGGCACCGACGTGCTGCTGTTCGGTGCGACCAGCGGATACGGCGAGGTAGTCGTGGTCATCGAAGGCCCGAAAGAGACGGTCAGCGTGCGCCGCAAGGAGCGGGTCGCCGGCATTTGGGTCAATGGCGACCAGGTCGATTTCGAGAACGTACCGGCCTTCTACAAAGTGTTGTCGACGAACAGTCTCGACGAATGGCTGCCATTGGCCGTGCGCGAGGAAAACCAGATCGGTGTCGAGTATCTCAACCTGAAACCGCGCGGCGACGTTCCCGCGGCGGAAGCGTCGGAATATCGTGCCGCCTTGATCCGCAACAAGCAGCAAATCGAGCAATATGGCCTGGTGGAAGACAGGTTGGAACTCGCGGGCGGCCGCCTGTTCCGCAGCAACGTGTATTTCCCGTCCAATGTCCCGGTTGGCAAATACTTCGTCCGCACCTATCTGGTCGACAAGGGCAAGATCGTCATCACGCGTTCGATACCGCTATATATCCGCAAAGTCGGCATCGAAGCGGATGTCTACAGAGTCGCGCATCAACACAGCGCATTGTACGGTATCGCCGCGATCATCATCGCGGTGATAGCGGGACTCGGCGGCAACGCGCTGTTCCGCAAACGGTAGAACGGCATGAGTACTATTCTCGACACCAAGGGCTTCAACTGCCCGATCCCGGTCCTGAAAGCACGGCGCGCCATGCGCGGATTGGACGTCGGCGATGAACTGACCTTGCTGGCAACCGATCCGGCCTCGATGATCGATGTCCCGCATTTCTGCAACACGACGGGGCACGAACTCGTCGATTCCTCCGAAGAGGACGGCGTCTTCACCTACCGCATCCGCAAGGCGGACGTCTAACCGCCCAAGATCGCCCGGAAGTCGTTCACGTTGGTGAGCGTCGGCCCGCTCATCACCAGGTCCCCCAGCGGATCGAAGAACCCGTAGGCGTCGTTGTCCGCGAGGCGTTCGCCCGCACTGATCCCCGCTGCCGCGGCGCGCGTCAGCGTGTCCGGCGTCACGATGGCGCCGGCATTGTCCTCGCTGCCGTCGATCCCGTCCGTGTCGCAAGCGATGGCGTTTATGCCCGGCGTACCGTCAAGGGCGATCGCCAGGGACAAGGCGAATTCGCCGTTGCGGCCGCCCCGGCCCTCGCCCGTCATCGTTACGGTCGTCTCACCGCCGGACAGCAACACCGCGGGGGCCGCGGACGGCTGGCCGTGCCGCGCGATCTGCTGTGCGATGGCGGCGTGCACCTTGCCCACTTCGCGCGCTTCGCCCTCGATCGCGTCGCCGAGAATGACCGGCGTGATGCCGGCCTGACGCGCCACATCGGCCGCCGCCTCGAGAGAGGCCTGCGGCCTGGCGACGAGAACCGTCCGGCACCGGTCGAGGCGCGGATCGCCCGGTTTCGGTGTTTCGTCCGGCTCCGCCTGGAGGCAACGGGCTGCCGCCGCCGGCACGGCGGCGCCGTAACGTTCGAGGATCGCGCGCGCCTCGGCGTAGGTCGTGGGATCGGCCACGGTCGGGCCAGAGGCGATTACCGCGGGGTCGTCGCCCGGCACGTCGGAAATCGCCAACGTCACGATGGGGGCTGGCGCCGCGGCGACCGCCAGTCGGCCGCCCTTGATCGCCGACAGATGTTTTCGGACGCAATTCATCTCGGTGATGTTGGCGCCGCAGCGCAGCAGCTCGTGATTCACGGCCTGCTTGTCGTCGAGGGTCAGTCCCGCCGCCGGCAAGGTCAGCAGCGCCGATCCGCCGCCCGAAATCAGGCAGATGACGAGATCGTCCGCCGTCAGCCCCTGTACCGTGTCGAGAATACGCTGCGCCGCCGCCATACCCGCCGCATCCGGCACAGGATGCGCGGCCTCCGCGATCTCGATCCGCTGGCAGGGCACCGCATGGCCATAGCGCGTCACCACCAGGCCGGAGAGCGGCCCGTCCCAGTGCGCTTCGACGACCCGCGCCATCTCCGCCGACGCCTTGCCGGCGCCGACCAGCACGGTGCGGCCCTTCGGCTTCGGCGGCAGGTGCGGCGGCAGGCACAGGGCCGGCTGGGCCGCGGCCACCGCCGCCGCGAACAGATCCTGCAGGAAGGCGCGCGGGTCCATCACTGAAAGTCGACCGCGACGCCCGGCGGCGGCGAATAGCCGAGATCGCCGCGTTCGATCACCGCTTCGCGCCCGCCATGCATGGCCAGCTGTTCCGCCTGCCGCGCCTTAGCGCGCCGGTCGACATCCTCC
>JAPPPC010000630.1:0-1886 GCA_028817685.1 Rhodospirillaceae bacterium | reverse complement strand
CCGGATCGCAGACGGCACGCAGCTTCGCTTCGCATGTCTCGCGGATCGCCGCGTGTGCCGGGTCGGTGCCGAGATCGACCAGTTCCTCCGGATCGGCCGCCAGATCGAACAGTTGCGGCGGATAGCCGACGTAATAGACGTATTTGTACTGCCCCTCGCGGATCATGAAGGCGCCGGTGGTCGAGCCCATGCCGTGATACTCGCACAGCACCGTGCGGTCCGGCTCCGCGCCCGCCGCCAGATCGAACAACGAGCTGCTGGGGAAGGCGCGCTCGGCCGCGCTCAGCGGTTCACCGACGCATTCCAGGAAGGCCGGATAGCAGTCCAGATGGGTGACCGGCGCGTCCCGCACGACGCCGGCCGCCACGTCCGGCCCGGCCAGGATCATCGGCACCTTGGCGGCCTCCTCATACAGGGTCGATTTGCCCCACAGACCCCGGCTGCCGAGATTATCGCCATGGTCGCTGGTGTAGAGGATGTTGGTGTCCTCGGCGAGCCCGACCTTCTCAAGGGCGCGCAGCACCTGGCCGATATTGTCGTCGAGAAAACTGCACAGCGCGTAGTAGGACGACACCGCCTTGCGCACATGCGCCTCGTCCTCGAAATGGTCGTCGTAACAGAAGCTGCCCGCGTAGTCGCGCACGTAGGGATGCGTCGGGCGTTCGTCCCGCGCGTAGAGCTTCGGCAAGGGCATGTCTTCCGGCGGATACAGGTCGAAGAAGCGCTGCGGCGCGGTCAGCGGGAAATGCGGGCAGACCCAGGAGACGAAGAGCATCCAGGGCTTGTCCGGATCGCGCGCCGCCGCCGCCTCGAGCCAGCGCACCGCGGCGTCCGTGATATCGCGGTCGTACTGGGTGTACTCGCTCTCCCCCGGTCCGGCCGAGCGCGCGATCTTGTAGGCGCCCTTGCGCACCGGCAGATCCTCGCGCACCAGTCCCATCAGATCGCCCAGCCCCTCGACCACATGCATGGCGAGCTGCGACTCGCTGAAACCGTTATCGTCGTCGTCGCTGCGGAAATGCAGCTTGCCGATCGACACCGCCTCGTGCCCCGCGTCGCGCAGCCGGTGATGCCAGCTCGGCACCGAACCCTCATAGGGGTCGGCATTGTCCCAATAGCCGATCTCGTGGATGTAGCGCCCGGTCGCGAAACTGGCGCGCGCCGGAATGCAGACCGGCGAGTTGCAATAGGCGTTCGAGAACCGCGTCCCGCGCGCCGCCAACGCGTCGATATTCGGCGTCTGGACGATCTCATTGCCGTGGCAGCCCAGGATCTTGGCATTGTGCTCGTCGGACATCAGCACGAGCATGTTCTTCGGCGTCATTCGGCGCTCCCCTCGATGGTGGCGGGAGTTTAGTCGCGAGCCTGACCGTACGATAGAGGCAATCCCTTGACCGGACAGCGCTTCGCCGCTTCATTGGCGCCAACGGAAGCCGAAGGACGCAACAGATGGCATCGGAAGCCGACGCGGTCAGCCCGCTTTTCGCCTGCGTGGACCAGGTCTCGCCGGTGCTGTTCATCGTGATCTGCGCCGGCGCGGTGATTGCCGGGATCATCCTCCAGCAGCACAACAACCTGACCCTGAAGCAGACCTATCTGGCGATGACGTTGCGGCTGACGGTCGAGCGGCCGCCGGTCTTCTACATCGTGGTGGGCGTCGCCGTCGCCGGCAGCTTCGGCTATTTCGCCCACGCCTACCGGGCGATCTGCGGTCTCGCCGGAAGCTGACGCGGAAAGCTTGTACCGTTTTTGTTCGCATCCGCCGTGGCCCGTGGCATAGTGGCCGATGCCATGACGACCGCCCTTCCCGCCCGCTTCACCGACTGGTTCGCCGCCCGCGACTGGCGCGCGCACGACCACCAGCTGGCGATGCTGGAGGCGGCCCG
>JAPPPC010000764.1:14399-17887 GCA_028817685.1 Rhodospirillaceae bacterium | reverse complement strand
CCCTATAGACCGTGTCATAGGCGCGTCGCGCTGCGTCGTCGGCCGCCCCGATCGCGAAGTTTCGGTCGAAATCGCTGAAATACCCTTCATAGACGCAGCCGGTATCGAGGATCAGCACGTCGCCCCGCGCGAGCGCCCGGCCAGCGGGTGGCGAGATGATGTCGCCGTAGCCGCCCGGTCCGGCGCCACCGACCAGATAGGACACGTCATCGACTCCCTGGCGCAGACATTCGAGTTTGAACGCCCGGAACGCTTCGATGTCGCTTTGGCCTTCCGCGAACAGCTTTGGTGCCCGATCGAACGCGTTGGACACGAGAGAACAGACATACCTGATCTTGTCGATCTCACGCTCCGATTTCACCATGCGCACGTTGCGCATGACGGCGGAAGCGTCGGCAAAATCGAGCGCGTGGCGCAGCGCATCGAACGCCTGCACCGGCATGCGCAGATGGGTCTCGCGCGTCATTGGTGCCCCGATCGTGCCGCCGGCGCCAGCGCATTCCTCGAGGGTCGCGTAGAGCAGTGAAACACCGTCGTCAGTCGGGTGCGGCGAAGACCAGGTACGGATATCGTCTATCCAGCCGCGTGCCATGCAGGCCGCACCGATCTCTGGAATCACGGCAATCGGTTTGGCCGCCCGAGGGACAACCAGATACCAGGGGCGCGTCGGGCTTTGCCAAAACTGAGTCAGATAGCCGGACAGATAGCGAATGTCCGCCTCGGTGGTGAGCAGCAACGCGTTGAGACCGGCCGATACCATCGCCTGCTGCACCCGGTCGAGCCGCGCTTCATACTCGGCGTCCGGAAATCCGCGCGGTGGCGGTACATCGGCCATTTCTAAAGCCGGCTTTCCTTGCGCGCCGCAGCGATCGGCATATCGGTGAGCCGCGCCAGATCACCTTCCTGAAACAGGATCGGGTTGTCCAGGAACTCGAGCATCATGTCGGTCACGTCGTCGCCCCAGAACAGCTCGCCTTCGATTTCGAAGGTTGGGATGCCGAACACGCCGCGCGCCGTCGCCTCATCCGTATTCGCGCGGAGCTGATCCTTAACCGCGGGATCGCTGATGGCGGTCGAAAGGTCGTCGATGCCGAGCGCGGCTGCGAGCGGCTGCAGACTCTCCGGGTCCTGTCCGTCCTTGCCGTCGCCCCAGATGTGCCGGAAGATCGCCCGGACCGCATCGATATCGGACCCGAGCGCGAGGCTGAGCCGCAGCACGGCAAGCGGGTTGAAGGGGTGTCTCGGCGGCGCTTTGAAGGGAATGCCCCGTTTGTGCGCCTGCCAGTGGCAGTAGCGATAGGTCTGGCGCCGTTTCGCCGGTATTTCGGCGGGGCCCATATTGTCCCAATAGCCCAGTAACCCGGCGAACAGAACCGGTTTGATCGTTACATCCACATCCGCCGGCAGCCGATGGAAACACTCAAGCTGCAAATAGGCGTAGGGCGACACATAGTCGAAGTACCAGTTGGCTTGGCGGGACATTTGGAATTCTCCGTAACCGATCGACTGCCGTTGCTTAGCGCGTTGCGGTCCGTTTCCGCAACCCGGCGATTGCGAGCAGCCGGTCGATACCGAGATGTTGCTCAAGATGGTCGGCGAGGGCATCCAGCGTTTGCTCGATGCGGGATTCGTACGCCACCGTTGCGGCGGTTCCGGCGCGGATCCGGTCGAGGAAGGCGCGACGGAATTGATCGGCGGCGAAGAGACCATGCAGATAGCAGCCCATAACCCGGCCATCCGGCGACATGGCGCCGTCCGATCGGCCGTCGAGATCGAGCATCGGCCGTTTGGTATCCGGTCCCGAGGTCTGGCCGATATGCATTTCGTAGCCATGTACCGTGGCTTGGGTTGTCTGCTCGGTCCCCGTGGTATCGGTCAGCCGTTTGCTGCTGGACAAAGTGGTTTCGGTTTCCAGCAAGCCGAGACCTTGCGTCGTGCCTGCTTCGCCTTCGATGCCCTGCGGATCCGCGACCGTTTGACCGAGCATCTGATAACCGGCGCATAGTCCGACCACCAGACCGCCGCGCCGGACATGGGCCCGAAGGTCTATATCCCAGCCTTCGGCGTAGAGTTGGGCCAGATCCTGCCGCGTTGTTTTCGATCCCGGCAACAGGACGAGATCGGCATCTGCGGGCAGCGGGTCGCCGGTCCGCACCATAATGATCTGCACGTCCGGCTCGGCGGCGAGGGGGTCGAGGTCGTCGAAATTGGCGATTCGGTTGAAGCGCGGTACGGCGATGCGGATAGCGCCTGCCGCCTTTGGTTCGGCACCGGCGTCGAGCGCCATGGAGTCTTCCGCCGGAAGGAGACCGGCCTCCGCAAACCAGGGGACGATGCCATGACAGTCCAGTCCTGTGCGCTCTCGGATTGAAACCAGCGCCGGGTCGAACAGCGTCGTGTCACCGCGAAACTTATTGACGATATAGCCGCATAAGCGGGCCCGCTCGCTTGCTTCCAGCAATGCATGGGTGCCAACCACGCTGGCGATTGCGCCGCCGCGGTCAATGTCGGCGACCAGAGCGACCGGAATATCGACCGCTTCCGCGAACCCCATATTGGCGATATCGCCGTCCCGCAGGTTGATTTCCGCCGGGCTGCCCGCGCCTTCTACCAGGATCAGGTCGGCACCGGCTGCAAGAGCGTCGTAACTTTCGGTGACCGCTGCCAGCAATTCCGGCTTCAGCGCGTGGTAGTCGCGCGCCGAAGCGGTACCGCGCATCGCACCCCGAACGACGATTTGCGCGCCGACCTCCCCTTGCGGTTTCAACAGGACGGGATTCATGTCCACGCACGGCTTGACGCGGCAGGCGCGCGCCTGCAACGCCTGGGCGCGGCCAATTTCGCCGCCATCTCCGGTGACGGCGGCATTGTTCGACATGTTCTGCGGTTTGAACGGCCGGACGGCCAGTCCCCGATTCGTGCAGGCCCGTGCCAGGCCCGCCACGAGCAAGGACTTGCCGACATCCGACCCTGTGCCCTGCAGCATCAGGGCGGCAGGCATCGGCTGGGCCTATTTAAAATTCGCGAGCGTGTCGCGCAGGCGATCGGCGTCGGCGTTCTTGTAACGGCCTTGCAGGACAATCGCTTCCGGCGTCGCTTGCGGGTCTTTGTAGTAGCCCTGGTTGAGGCTGTCCCGTTTCTCGATCACAGAACCTTCGAGACCGCCGCCGAGGAAGGCGCCTTTACCCACGGAATAAGTGATGATGTCTGCGCCCAAAGCCGTGGAGGTCGCGCCTTCGACGCCGACGCCGTAGGGGCCGACGGCGGCGTTCAACTCACCGCCCAAGGTAACTTTGTTGCTGATAATTGAATTGAGGCCCTTTGATGTCATGATGATCAGCATGGTTTCCGATACCTGCCCGCCGAACTGAATGCCAATACTGGCGGCTCCCATCGTGTAAAATGCGGGATAACTACATTCACCGCTTTTGAATTTCTCTAGCAGCACACAACTTCAGCCTTAGCCGAAGACGATTCAAACTTACTTA
>JAPPPC010000764.1:0-14389 GCA_028817685.1 Rhodospirillaceae bacterium | reverse complement strand
GCACACCGCTGCCGCCGTAGCCGCCGACGATGAAACCGGACTTAAGCAAGGCTGGAATCACGAGCACGCCTTTCGCCTGGCGCAGATATTGTTTCACGAAATTGTTGATATCTGTTCGGGCGGTGATCTTCTTGATCGAGAGAAGCGCCTTATCGACTAACTCTTGCTGCTCATTGTAGGCGCGCGCGGGGGCGCTCCAGGCGAATAGTCCCGCTGCCATCGTTACGAGCAGGAGTGCGGCAACCTTTTTCATGTATCTAGCCCTATTACCCAATGGTCAGAATTCGATACCGATCTGCGCTTTGACGCCGCTGCGGAAGGGATGCTTCACCTGCGTCATCTCGGTCACCAAATCGGCCATCTCGATCAACGGCTCCTTCGCGTTGCGACCGGTGACCACGACATGGAGGTCGTCCGGCTTGTTTCGCAACGCTTCCAACACTTCATCTAGTGGGATGTAGTCATAACGCAATACAATATTTAGTTCATCCAGAATTACCATCCGATAGCTTGGATCGGCCATGAGCTGCTTGGCGTATTCCCAGGCGGCGCGCGCCGCGGCGATATCGCGCTGCCGGTCCTGCGTGTCCCAGGTGAAGCCTTCGCCCATCGCCTTGATGGTGCAAAGCTCCGGAAATCGGTCTAGCACGTCCCGCTCGCCGGTCGCCCAGACGCCTTTGACGAACTGGACGATGCCGACCTTCATGCCGTTGCCGATGGCGCGGACCGCGAGCCCCATAGCGGCGGTCGATTTTCCTTTACCTTTGCCGGTGTGGACGATCAGCAAGCCTTTCTCGATCGTCTTGGTCGCCAGCATCTTGTCGCGGGCCGCTTTCTTCTTGGCCATCTTTTCCGCGTGCCGGGCATCGGCTTCGGATTCGGTCATCCCTTCGGTCTTCATGGCGCGTCTCCCCGGTTATGCCGCACGGCGCAGTCGGTCGAGATGATCGTAGCTGATGTTCGAGCGTGGCTGCCACAGGCCGCGATCCTGCGCTTCGATCAACCGTTCGGCGATTTCCCGCAACGCCGCGGGATTGTGTTCGGCAATAAAGTCACAAATGTGGCGGTCGTCGAGATAGGCGTCGTAGACCGCATCGAAATGATGATCAGCGACCGCGCCCGTGGTCGCGGCGAACGCGAACATATAGTCGACCGTCGCGGCCATCTCGAAGGCACCCTTGTAACCGTGCCGCATGACACCCGCGATCCATTTCGGATTGACGACCCGGGCGCGCACGACCCGCGCGATCTCTTCCTCCAGACGGCGTATCTTCGGGGTCTCCGGGCGCGAATGGTCGTTGTGATAAATGGCCGGCCGGCTCCCGGAGAGAGACTGCACGGTGGCCGAAAGACCACCTTCGAATTGATAATAATCGTCCGAGTCCAGCAGATCATGTTCCCGGTTGTCCTGGTTATGGATCACGGCCTCAACGTCACGTAGACGGGACTCGAAAAGACCGTGCGCCGCTTCGCCTTCCGCGCCGGCGCCGTAGGCGTAGCCGCCCCAGGCAAGATAGGCCCGGGCCAGATCGTCGGTGGTCTGCCAGCCGCGTTCATCGATTAGTGCCTGCAGTCCGGCCCCGTAGGCACCCGGCTTCGAGCCGAACACCCGGGCCGCGGCGCGGCGCCCGGCCGTCTTCTCGGCGAGACCGCCTTCCGCTAATGCGGCGGCATCCGCACGAACCTGGGCCGCGAGCGGGTTGTCGCGATCGTCTTCTTCCAGCGCTGCGACGGCCTGCACGGCGGAGTCGAACAGGTCGATCAGCGCCGGAAAGGCGTCGCGGAAAAATCCAGAAATCCGCAGGGTCACATCCACCCGCGGCCGGTCGAGCACGTCGAGCGGCAGAAGCTCGAACCCGGTGACCCGGCGCGACGCGGAATCCCAGGTCGGGCGGGCGCCGATCAGGGCCAGCGCCTGTGCGATATCGTCGCCGCCGGTCCGCATATTGGAGGTGCCCCAGGCCGACAGGGCGAGCCGCTTCGGCCAATCACCATGATCCTGCGCGTAGCGTTCGATCAGCATCTGCGCCGATTTCCAGCCCAGCAGCCAGGCGGCCGGCGTCGGCGCGGTGCGCGTGTCTATGGAATAGAAATTACGGCCCGTCGGCAGCACGTCGGGCCGGCCCCTGGTCGGCGCGCCGGAAGGGCCTGGCGGCACGAACCGTCCATCAAGTCCGCGCAGCAGCCCGCCGATTTCGGCGCCGCCGCACGCGTCCATTGCGGGCGCGATGGTGGTGCGGATTTCGTCGAGGACGGCGTGCGTGGCAGTCCAGGCTGGGTCGGGTTTTTGCGAACCCTCAACGAGGCTCTTGGCCAGCAGTTCCAGACGTTCAACGGTATCGCCATTCGTTCGCCAGGCGTTTTTCCCCTCACCCCGGCCCTCTTCCCAGGGAGAGGGGGCTGGGGTGAGGGAATGACACAACGCCTTAGGCCGCGGACCGCTCCAACGCTTCCCCAGCACACAGTCCAGCGGATCGAAATCCAGTCCCAGGTCCGCCGCCAACGCCCGGATCAGCGACGCATCTCCTTCCTCCCCCGCGTTGCGCGGGACCCGGGCCAGCGCCACCAGCAGGTCGGTGCGGCGCTCGCCGTCGGGCGCGCGGCCGAAGACGTGCAGGCCGTCGCGGATTTGCATCTCCTTCAACTCGCACAGGAAGTTGTCGAGCTGGCCAAGCGCTTCCGTCTCCTCCGCATCGGCAGCGATGCCGCAATCTTTGTCGAGGCCAATATCGCGGGCGAGGTCCAGAATTTGTCCGCCAAGAACGGCGAGCCGCCTTGGATCGACTCCGGCGGCTTCGAAATATTCGTCGACCAGCGCCTCCAGATCCTTCAGCGGGCCGTAGCTCTCCGCCCGGGTCAGCGGTGGTGTCATATGGTCGATGACCACGGCCTGGGTGCGCCGCTTGGCTTGCGTGCCTTCGCCGGGGTCGTTGACGATAAAGGGATAGAGGTTCGGCAGGGGACCGAGGGCCGCTTCCGGAAAGCAGTCGGCGGAGAGTGCCAGCGCCTTGCCCGGCAGCCACTCCAGATTGCCGTGCTTGCCCATATGAACGACAGCGTGGGCCCTGAAGCTTTCGCGCAGCCAGGCGTGGAAGGCGAGGTAGTTGTGCGGCGGCACTAGCGCTGGGTCGTGATAGCTCGCTACCGGATCGATGTTGTAGCCACGTGCCGGCTGCAAAGCGATCGCGACATTGCTGCAGCGATAGGCCGGGACCGCGAAACTGCCGCAATCCACTGCGCCAGGCCGATAGAATGGGTCGGCTTCGGGTGGTCCCCAGCGCTCGAGGATCTGATCGCGGACGGTGCACGGTAGCGCCGCAAAGAACAGATTGTAGTCGGCGAGGGATAGGCTTTCCTCGACCTTGCGGCTTTGCCAACCGGCGTTGGTTGGCCCGGCGGCCAGGCGCGCGATCAGGGCATCGCCGGTTACCGGGAAGCCGTCCGCCCGATAGCCGGCATCGGCAAGGGCGCTCAGGACTTCGACCGCTCCTGCCGGGGTGTCGAGTCCGACACCGTTGCCGAGCCGGCCATCGCGGTTTGGATAGTTCGCGAGGATCAGCGCGACGCGGCGCTCGGCCGGCGGGGTTTTGCGCAGCCGTGCCCAGTTCGCGGCAAGCTCGGCCACAAATTGTATGCGGTCTGGCACCGGTCGGTAGGTGACGATGTCGGCCTCGACGGCCGTGTCGCGGCTGGCCGGGTCCTTGAACGAGACCGCGCGCGTCAATATCCGGCCGTCGACCTCCGGCAGGGCGACGTTCATGGCGATGTCGCGCGCCGAGAGGCCACGCGTTCCCTTCCGCCAACTCTCAAAGTCGCCGCCCGAGAATACGGTTTGCAGTATTGGGCAATCGGACTCGTCGAACGGTGTATCGCGCCGGATTTCACCGGGATTGGAAAGGGCGAATCCGGTGCCGTTCAGGATCACGGATGGGGCGGCGTCTGCGAGCATCGCGCGGACCGTTTCCGCCGCCACCGGATCCTTCAGGCTGGTGACGTAGAGCGGCAGTACATTAAAACCCGCGCGATTGAGCGCTGCGGTCATGGCATCGATGACCCTGGTATTCGCCGCTTGCATGAGCGCCCGATAGAACACCAGGGCGGCAGCCGGCCGACCGTCGGTCCAAGGCAGATCGGAGATGGATTCCGGTTCCGCATCGGGCCAATAAGGGCCGGCGCGCAACAGCGGTGCGGGCTCCTGCCAATCGGTATCGTGGCCGCATAGGCTGGCGGCATAGGCCACCAGCGCCCGATAGTTTCCCGGCCCGCCATGCACGCAATATTGCCAAAGGCGATGGGTCACGTCGCGGGGCAGGGTCGCGTGCGCGGTCAGATCGGCATCCGGCTGATCGTCGCCGGGTAGCCAGGCCAGGGCAATGTTTCGGCGGCGGCATAGGGCGGTGATCTGTTCCACACCATATTCCCAATAACCCCGACCGCCCAACAAACGGACGATGACGAGCTTGGCTTCGGCGATGACGGATTCCGCGTAGAGGTCGACCGATAGATTGTGGCCGAGCTGCATCACATTGGCGAGCCGCAAGGTGGGGAAGGATGCGACTTCTGCGCGGTGCCACGTATGCGCTGCGGCGAGGCCGGCGATCTCGCTGTCGGCGGCGCTCAGGATGACGATGTCGCCCGGCGACTGTTGCAAATCGACCGCCGGTGTGCCGTCGTCGATTTCGCCCGGTTGTGTCGCCAGGAGGTGCATGTATGAGCCTAGCCCAGGATCGCGCGTTCGATGGACGGTCGATCTAGCCCCGCGAAGCCGATCACGACGATCTGGCTCTCTCGAATTTCATCTGCACGCCAGTCGCGATCGAAATAGCGCTGCAACCGTGGACCGACGCCCTGAATCGCTTCGCGCCGTGCCTTGCCGGGTCGGTCGAGAAAGCCTTTGATGCGCAAGATGTTGTGTTCCTGGATCACGTCGCTCAGCCGCGCCTCGAGACCGTCGACATCCTCGACCGCTCCGAAGCCGATCACGAAGCTTTCGAAATCGTCATGGTCGTGCTCGCCGTCGACGCCGTCATGGTGCGAGGGGCGGTTGTCGAGGTCATCCTCGCTCGCCGCGCCGAGGCCCAGCAGGACGGCGGGGTCGAGCTGAGCGTGTGCCGCGCGGACCACCTTGGTGCCATCCCGCAACTGCGCGGCGAGCCCTTCACGCAGGCCCGGGACCTTCTCACTGTCCACAAGATCGCATTTGTTCAGCACCACGACGTCGGCGCAGGACAGCTGGTCCTCGAAAACTTCCTCCAGCGGGTCGTCATGGTTGAGCGCCGGATCGGCTTCGCGTGCGGCCTGGACGGCGACCGGGTCGGGTGCCATGCGCCCATCCGCCACCGCGTTTGCATCGACCACCGTCACAACACTGTCAACCGTGACCCTGCTGCGGATTTCCGGCCAGTTGAACGCTTTCACCAGCGGTTTAGGGAGGGCCAGGCCGGACGTTTCGATCAGGATGTGGTCTGGCTGCTCGTCGCGCGCGAGAAGCGATTCCATGGCGGGCAGGAAGTCGTCGGCGACGGTGCAGCAGATACAGCCGTTGGCCAGCTCGACCACGTCATCCTCGTCGCAGCCTTCTATCCCGCAGCCGAGCAGCAACTCGCGATCGATGCCCAGATCGCCGAACTCGTTGATCAGAAAGGCGAGACGTCGGCCTTGATTGTTCTCGACGAGATGCCGGATCAGGCTGGTCTTGCCGGCGCCCAGGAAGCCGGTGATGACGGTTGCGGGGATTTTTTCGGCCATGATGTCTCCTAGGCGTGACTGTCTTTTAGGATTTGCGGCAAGCCGGCGGTGACGAGATAGACCCGATCCGCTGCCGCGGCGATGCGCTGATTCATATGGCCGGCTTCGTTGCGAAAGCGGCGCGCGAGCGCGTTCTCCGGCACGATCCCCCCGCCGACCTCGTTCGAAACAAACACGATTGGCCCGGACAGAGATTCCAACGAGCCGGTGAGCGCATCTATTTCCGAGGCTGGCTGACGGTCGGCCAACATCAGATTCGTCAGCCAAAGGGTGAGGCAGTCGACCAGGATAGGCCGGTCCGTACGGGTGTGTTCGGCCAGGGCGGTCGGTAGTGCGAGCGACTCTTCGACCGTCGACCAGTGCGGTCCGCGGCGCGCGCGATGGCGTGCGATCTTCACCGCCATCTCGTCGTCGCCTGCTGCAGCGGTTGCGAAGTAGGTGGCACCGGTCCAGATCGTGCCGAAGCCGTCTGCGATCAGCGATTCGGCGAACACGCTTTTACCCGACGCTGCGCCGCCAAGGACAAGCGTTACCGGACGCAAAGGTGCTTCATTCCTATCGATGGCGCGGTCTTCCGCCCGAGGGTGCCAGTCAGAATGTGCCGAAGAGGTCTCCTGGCTCTGGCGGAATTGCGACCGGGACGCCTTCCCAACCGGAGTCAGTGGCGTCGTGTCCCGGTCCCGCCGATCACAGTTGCGGGGGCAGCGCCGGATTCACACCGGACTTCCCTGTTTCGACACGCGAAATGGGACCGTAGCGGGGTGCCGCGATTTGGGCAAGATATTTGGCGTGCGGTTCAGCTCTGTTGGCGCATCGCGCGGCGTGCGGTGGCCTTTTCCTGTCTCCGGCGGCGGAACCGGTTGACCAAGCGCAGACTCCAGCGATAGCTCAACCAGGAGGCTAAAATGGCCCAGGGAATGGAACCGACGAACATGGGTACGCCCCAAATCCGGAAAAGGTCGACGGTATAAATCCAAAGTGATTCGACGATACCGGCGTCCGTATCCAGGGACTTCTGCAACATGGCGGCGAATTCGTCATAGCCGGTCAAGCCGCCCTCGGCGCCCAACATGAGCCGTCCGGTGACGAGGAAGACGTAATAGATGGGCCCCAATGTGAACACGTTTGTGACCCAGGTCCACGCCATCGCGACGACGACGTTGAAATTCCATTGCGGCCGTAGATAGCGGATCGGCAGCCAGATCAAGAACACGATCGGCATCTGGACACCGACCGTCGGCGTCATGGCGACAAGCATGCCGAACAGCACGCTGCGCGCCGTATACTCGGGGGGCGTTTTAGCGCGCAGCACCGGCATGATCAGCCGATAGAGGATTAGTCGTCGAAACCGCGTCGCGAGACGGCGGCCCAGCGAATTTGCCACCTTTTAAACTTCCCTTCCGCGATGTCCGAGCCCGTTCTGTTTATATCCGCATGATCAGGTACGGACAATTGACACCGCGTTAACAGGGCGGCTGGTTTACGGCGCTGATCCGCCAGGCGACCCCGTCGGCACGGTCCGTGATCAGATCGAGCCTCGTAATGCCGAGATTCTGCGTTGCAAAAGCGAGCGCGGTTTCCGGATCGAGCCGCAAAGCGAGCGACAGGGCGGCACGAATTGTGCCGCCGTGAGTAACCGCAATGATATCCCGTCCGGCATACGCCTCGGACAGACGGTGGATTGCTGGTGTCACGCGACCAATCAGGTTGACGAAATTCTCGCCATTGGGGGGCTGGATGAAAGCGGGGACCCGCCAGTGGCGGTGCGGCGTCGCTTCGCGCAAAGCCCCGAACGCCTCATGCGTCATCCCCTGCCAGTCGCCGAAATGTTGTTCGCGCAATTCGGGATCGATGACAGGCTGGGGCAGGTCCAGACCTGCTGCCCGGATCGCATCCGCGGTCTGGATCGTCCGTTTCAGATCGCTGGTAACCAAGACCGCGCCTTTCGGCAGGGCTCGGGCGAGACCATCGAAGGCCGCGCTGTCGCTGCAATCCGCATCGAGATCCATTTGCCCATAGACAATATTGCGTCCGGACGGCACCGGTGCATGCCGAATCCACCACCATCGGGTTACGGTGCTCACGAGTGTTTCTCCCGATACTTCAAAATGTCGCCGCGAGGAAGAGAAGCACGGCAATTTCAGCACTTTGCTGTGCGGCGCCCAACGTGTCCCCGTTATAACCACCGATCAGACGCTTCGCCAGCCACGCCATCCCACCAATGGCGACCGCGCCGAAGATCAGCGCCCCCATGCCAGCCGCCGGACCGAGTGCGAGGATCGCTCCTGCGCCACTTAGTCCTGCGGACAACAAAACAGGGTTCCGTTCAGGTTTGCCGGCAGTGGCGGCGAGTCCCTTGTCGCTCGCCAAATCCAGCACGTGCATCATCGCTGGTAGAAGGCCGCGCGACAGCATGGCAGCCGCGATGAGGGCGGCGAACCCGATTTCTGCGATCTCTGCCAGAGCTGCCGCACGCAAGCCAACGCTAAAAATCAGCGCTAGGACACCGTACGTGCCGATATGGCTGTCGCGCATAATCTCCAGGCGCCGGGTGGGTTCCGTGCCGCCGAGTCCGTCGGCGGTGTCGGCCAGGCCATCTTCGTGTAACCCACCGGTCAGCACCGCACCAGCTAGAAGGGCCAGCAACGCAGCGATTAAAGGCGGCATCTCGAAATAGAGAGCTGCCACGAAGATAACCCCAGTGGCGCCGCCCACAACCACACCAGCCACGGGGAAGGCCCAGCAGGACCGGGCCAGGTCGAAATGCGGCGCGTCGATCGGCAATCGAGTGAGGAACGCGGTCACCGCCCTTATATCGTCGAGGGCGCGATTTACGAGCGGGTCGTCTGACGAAGGCGCTGGGTCCATCTATCCGTCGCATTTGCCGGTTGGGCGGAACCGTCATATACGACACAATCCGGTCAAACGAGAACAATTAGGCGGTGGGAGCATGGCGGAGCAAGAAGCGTCGTTCGACGAAATGCGGGAATTGCTGGCGGGGATGCCGGGCCCGGACGACGGGGCGGTTGAGAAAGTACGGGCCCGTGAAGCGCAACTCACCAAACCGGCGGGTGCGCTCGGCCGGCTCGAGTCGCTAACCGAATGGTTCGCGGCCTGGCAGGGACGCCATCCGCCGCAACTCGAACGCCCGCGCGTGGCGGTGTTCGTTGCCAACCATGGTGTCACTGCGCGAGATGTGTCCGCTTACCCGACCTCGGTGACGGCGCAAATGGTCGAGAATTTTCAGGCCAGCGGGGCAGCGATCAATCAGCTCTGCCTGCAACAGGATGCAGATTTGCGGGTGTACGAGATGGCGCTGGACCATCCGACGCAGGACTTCACGCAGGAACCCGCCATGACGGAAGCCGAATGCGCCCGGGCGAGGGCCTATGGAATGATGGCGGTTGAGGATGGCGTCGATGCGCTTTGCCTCGGCGAGATGGGGATCGGTAATACGACAAGCGCGGCCGCGATCTGTTGCGCTCTGTTCGGCGGCAGTGCATCGGATTGGGTGGGCGCCGGAACCGGCGTTACGGGTGACGCCCTGGAACGTAAATTGAAAGCAGTCGAGGATGCGATGACCCTGCATGGCGCTGCTTTCGACGACCCTTTCGAAGTGCTGCGGCGTCTCGGCGGTCATGAGCTGTCCGCGATTACCGGCGCGGTTCTTGCTGCGCGCATCGCGCGGGTTCCGGTGCTTCTCGACGGCTACGCCTGCACGGCTGCCGCGGCAATTCTGAACCGGATTGAATCCACAGCGCTAGACCATTGTCTTGTCGGGCATTTGTCGGCGGAACCAGGGCACCGTCGGCTTGTCCAGCAACTCGGCCAGACGCCGTTACTCGATTTGGAGATGCGGCTGGGAGAGGGGACCGGCGCCACCGTCGCGCTCGGTGTGTTACGTGCAGCGATTTCGTGCCATATCGGCATGGCAACATTCGCCGAAGCCAGGGTCGATGGCCCGGCCGGCTGAGGAAACCAGGTAGACCGATAATGTCCGACCAACAATCCTTCCCGAGCACGACGGCCCCGATCCGCCAGCGGGAAGGACGACTTGGCCTGCGGACCCTCATCCTGATCCGGTGGATTGCCGTCGCGGGTCAAACAGCGACGATCCTGATTGTCCATTTGGGGTTCGGGTTCAAACTGCCGGTGGTTGCGTGTCTGTTCGTCGTGGCCTTGACCGCCCTATCGAATTTGATGCTTTCGGTTCGCATGCCAGTGCGCGCGCGATTGGGCAATGTCGGCGCCACCTTGTTGCTTGGCTTCGACATGTTGCAGCTCGGCATGCTGCTCTACCTGACTGGTGGTCTGGAAAACCCGTTCGCCATCCTCATCCTGGCTCCCGTCACCGTTGCGGCAACGATCTTGGCGCGCGGACCAACCTTGGCGTTGACGATCCTCGCCATGGTGCTGGTGACGTTGCTGGCTTTTTTCAGAGCACCGCTTCCCTGGACTGGAGACACGGTGTCTCTGCCTTTTCCCTACGCGCTTGGGGTTTGGACGGCGCTGTGCGTCGCCTCCGCTTTCATCGCCGCCTATATCTGGTCGGTCGCGGACGAAGCCAGGCGCATGTCGGACGCGCTGGCGGCGACGGAGGCGTCGCTCAATCGGGCGCAGAACCTTTCCGCCCTTGGCGGGTTGGCGGCGGCGGCAGCGCACGAACTCGGGTCGCCTCTTGCGACCATTGCCGTTGTCGCCAAGGAATTGTCGCGTGAGGTGCCTGAGGACAGTCCGTTTGCCGAAGATGTCGCCTTGTTAATCAGCCAGTCGGATCGCTGCCGCGATATTCTGGCCGGCCTGTCCCAGCGACCCGATATGGCCGATCATCGTCCGCTGGAGCGGCTGAAGTTCTCTGTCCTTGCTGCGCAAGCCTGCGAACCGTATCGCGGCGGAGAGGTGGCATTGGATATCGTGTCCGACTCCGCGCCGGACAGTCCCGAGCCAGAGGCGCCGGAATCCCACGAATTCATCCATGGGGTCGGCAATATCATCCAGAACGCGGTGCAGTTCGCCAGCACGCGCGTGACCCTTTTGCTTTATTGGGATGACCGCGTCGTCCGATTGACTGTCCAAGACGATGGGCCCGGGTTCTCGGCTGCTGTTCTGACATCGATTGGAGAGCCCTACATTTCTACCCGGGGTGGCGATCAGGGCCATATGGGCTTGGGGGTATTCATTGCGCAAACCTTGCTGGAAACGGGAGGCGCCGAATTGGCTTTTGCCAATCGCGATGGCGCCGAGGTTGTCATTCGCTGGCCGCGCGATATGTTTGAGCGTAGCCTCGATTGGCCGCGGTCCGTATAGACCGCTGCTAGGAGAAGGGACGGCCCGGAGTAGGGGATTTTCTTATGGGTGAACAGGCTGAGTCAGTCGACCGTTCGCTGTTGATCGTTGATGACGACGCACCGCTGCGCAATCGCTTGGCGCGTGCGATGGAACAGCGCGGGTTCACTGTTGTCAGTGCGGCCAGCGTGGCGGAAGGTCTGGAAGCGTCGGGGACTGCCCCGCCGGCCTATGCCGTCGTCGATTTGCGTCTCGAAGACGGTAACGGGCTTGAGGTGGTCGAAGCGTTGCGCGCGGCACGCGATGATGTGCGGATCGTCATGCTGACCGGCTATGGCAATATCGCGACCGCCGTCGTGGCGATCAAAGCGGGTGCCATCGACTTCCTTGCCAAGCCAGTCGATGCAGACCAGTTGACCGCCGCGTTGATCGAAACCGAACGGCCGTTGCCGCCACCACCGGATGACCCTATGTCAGCGGACCGCGTGCGCTGGGAGCACATTCAGCGCGTTTTCGAACAATGCAACCGCAATGTATCGGAAACGGCGCGCCGCCTGAAAATGCATCGCCGCACGCTGCAGCGCATTCTGAACAAACACGCGCCGCGTAGCTGATCGGAAAACTGTCGCTAGATCCGCTCTTGTTTAAATGAGTAGAGCGGATTCACGTGATTGTTGGATCGCCGAATGCGATTCCAACAATCCACGATCCGCTCTAGCGTGCAATCGCGCGCCGGCGCGGCGGCATCTTCGGGGCGGGTATATAGCTTCGCTGTCCCTGCAGCAGGGAATCGATATAGCGGCCCTGGAACATCGAAATTCCTAAATTCTGCCCCAACCGTATGGCGGCCGGTGTATCGCAGCGTGACAAAATCACCCGGGATTTTCCCATACCGCTGATGTGCTTCGCCAGTTCTTCGTGGCGTGCCTGGTTCGCTTCATTGGACAGGTCGGGTGTCCAGATAACCTTAACGAGGTCGATACCCAGCTTCTTGCGGTCAATGAATTCGAAGAAGTTGATCCCCACGCCGTCGAGGCAAATTCGATACCCTTTTTCCTTAGCGAAGTCCCGGGCGAACATGAAGGCGTTGAAGTCGGCGAAGACATCGATCGGCTGCAATTCGATAACGATGGTACCCCGGCTGCCGGTCCGCAGGGATTTGTCGAACTCGATGAAATCCGATCCGACCAACGTGTCGATGTTCATGTTCATGCTGAAGGATGAAAACAGATCGCTGTCATCCGCTCTGCTGAGCAATCTCAACATGCGAAGGTCAAGCGTCTGCGTCAGATGCTGGAAGAGCCAGCGGTTGGCTGTCAGGTTAACATCTGGCAAGACTGTCGTGGCCAGATCGCCAATCGAGATGAAAAGCTCTTTGAAGATCGACTGAGGCGCGTTCTCGCCGATCACGGCACACACATGTTGTCGCCGCAGCACGCTCGATAAATCGGCCCGTTCGAGGAAGTTTTCCAGACGGCCAAGTTGCTCCGGTGTAAGGGCGGCGCGCTCGTCGGTTACGGATTCGACTTCCCCCGCTGCCTCCGCTGCCGCGGCCAGGCGACGTTCCCGGCGCTGTTCTTCCTGATAGAGTTGCTCAACGGTTTCCAGGAAGGCGTTGTAGTTCGCCTGGATATTGTGCCAGGTGCAGAATCGGGCAATGTCCTCTTCGTCTTCGCCTTGCGCCAGAGGGTCCTCGCTGAACAGATAGCGCAGGCGCATTACGGCGTCGTCTATGTCGGAGATCTTCGCGTCCTTGAACAGGAACATCAGGTCGCAGTTGCTCAACACGAAGACTTGGCCGTCGTACTGGCTAACGATTTCCTGGAACGTGTTGACCGCCACCCGAATGTGCTGTTCGCGCCGGTTCTGCGGCTTTAGGCGCGACAGATGAATATGGACCGCCCGGCGACCATCGCGATGACGGTCGAGTCGCTGCGTATAGTCGAGCAGCAGATAGGCCTGGCTGGCAATATTTTCGTCGCGCTGCATATTCTACGGTGACTTACATCAACAGAAGAACGAGCCTAAATAAGCATTATTAAGAAAAACTTGCAAATTGCGCACAAATTTTTCCCAAGTAGCATTTAGCTATTTTTTGTTCGCTCTCTTAATATTCCTTCGGCGCTTTACACCAACAATTTGATCTAGCTGCGATGCAGCCACCAATTATTTTCGTTGATTGAGTATATAGGCTGATAATGCCGGATACGGTCGGCATTGATGACCTGTGAAATTTGGTTGTCCAAAATCAGTGGCGCGCCCTTGTAGTAAACGACCAGGACAGCGTGCGCGACCTTGAGGTTCAGGTCGCGTAGCACCACGATCCGCATGTCCTTAACGGGGACGCCGAGTTTTCGGAGCGATAGATACTTTGAAATGGCGTAATCTTCGCAATCGCCGTTCTTGTTGAAGAATTGAACGGGGGTGGCCCAGTAATCCTTCTTGCCGTAATTCACCGGGTCGACGATGTATTGCAGGCGGTTGAAATAGGAATTCACCTGGTCGATTTGATCCCGTCGCGGCAGCGACTCGATTTCCTTAAGGAACTTGTCCCACTGCTGATTGGGGCAACGGTTGACGCGTGATACGCGGCACTTTCGCCGCTGTTTTCCGGCACTGTTCTCGTACCGCTGAATGACATCGGTCCATTTGCGGAATTTAGTCAGTTTCGACGACTTGAACTCGCGACTCCCGAATAGTTTCGGATAGCCGCCCGATTTCTGCGTGGCACCTAGCGTCGGTTCATTCCATGCAATGGTAAAACCCACCAACAAAGCGATGATGAAAGCGGTTCTTGAACACTTGAACGGTTTAAGCATCGTCATTCGGATTACTTTATACGCGGAATGTCTTTTTTCGAAAATTACAGTATAAATCGAAAGAAACCGTTAACCGTAAAATGCGATCCAAGCTCCTTCTTGCCAGAGGAAAGGTGACCGTCTTGAGCGACTCTAACACCGGAACAGGCGACGCCCAACGCCGGACGATGTTTCGCATGGTCGTGACCGGTATGGTCATCGCGGTCGCGGCGGCCGCTGGCGTCTTCGCAGCGTTTCAGTTCACGGAGAACGAGCGGGAACGGGAACTCAAACGTTGGCAGCTCCGTCTCGGCATCGTCGCCGATAGCCGGCTCGCCGATATCGAAGAATGGATGAGCCTTCAGTTCAGGGAGCTGACGGAAGTCGCGGAAAACGAGTCGGTTCAACTCTACGTCACGATACTCGACGAGGCGGGCAACAGTGGCGAACAAGCGGAAGCCACCTATTTACGCAACCTCGTTACGGTGGTTGGCGAGCGCGCCGGATTCAAACCCGAAGTCGCTGCGAGCGCGGTGCGTGCCAATATGGACCAGACG
>JAPPPC010000521.1 GCA_028817685.1 Rhodospirillaceae bacterium | reverse complement strand
GCGCCGTGCGATCCAAAGTCGATCGTATTCGCCAGCAACGCCTTATTGATGTTCGCGCCACCGCTGATTTTGAAAAGCTGAATCTTGGGATTTCCGAGACCGGCTTTGGCCGTGTGTTTCTCGACAAGCTTTTGGTCGAGGACGACGTGCAAGGGGACGTAGAGCAAGCCGAACTGCTGTGCCAAACGCACCGTGTCGGTTTCTGCAACGGCGGAACCCGTCGCGCCAACCGCCAGGAATGCCGAAGCGGCGACCCCTGATAGTAAGGACTTCATTCGCATGATTGCCTCCCGTGTGAAAGATCTCCGCGACGGTCAAAAGGGGCCGATGCAGTGACCATTGAGTACAATTCTTTATGGTGCCGGAAATAAAATTCCCGACCCAACGCTCCCATTATCGAATTAGCCAACAGGAAATTGCGATGACCGTCAAGTGTGGCAATCTGACGGCGTGTTATGTCCGGTGAAACGAGACGAACGGTATCGAATGAAGGCCGTCATGAGGAGGATCCCTCAGACGCGATGCGCGTCACGAACGATCCAGTCTCGAAACTGCCGCAGATTGCTATTGCCGGCCATGCGTTCCGGGGTGACCAGAAAGTAGTCGATGGAAACCCGGGGCAGGTTTTGGAATGGCGTTATCAACAATCCCCGCGCCAAATCCTGCGGGATCAGTTCGCGGATACCCATCGCGACCCCGAGCCCTTCGATGGCCCCCTGATAGGCGATCGAGGTGCTTTCCAAAGTCATGCCTTTATGCGGGTCGACGCCTTCGACCTCAGCGGCGGCGAGCCAACGAGCCCAATCCTGGGGCCGCGTCTGCGCGTGCAACAAATTGTGTTGGCGCAGGTCTCCTGGCGTTTTCAAGGGGGGATGGCCATCGACAAGCGCGGGGCTGCATACGGGTACCAATTCGGCTTCGAACAGAAACTCGGCACCGTAGCCGCGAAAATCGCGATCTTCTGCCAGAATGACCGCATCGATGTCGTCGCGTTCGAAGTCGAAGGGCCCCATCGTCGTGGAGTACCGGACATCGATATTCGGATGCGCGTCTTTGAAGGCGCTCCACCGCGGTATAAGCCAGCGCATTACGAGGCTCGGGAAGGCGCAGATTGTCAGCGTCTCGCGGTTTTCCCGGGCAAGAAGGGCCTGGATGGCAGCATCGATCCTCTCAAACCCGCCTTCCAGCCGTTCTGCGAAGAATGCGCCGGCGGCGGTCAAGGACACTTTGCGGTGCATGCGCTGAAATAGGGCGATACCGAGCTGTTCTTCCAACGTGCGGATGTTTTTGCTGACCGCAGTTGGAGTGATGTTCAGTTCTCTGGAAGCGGCAAGAAACTCTCCATGTTTCGCACAAAGAGTGAATGTTTTAAGAAGGTTGTACGAAACCGCCTTGTTCATTTCGCTTTTTCTGATGAATGAAAACTTCATCATAGAGCAACATTTAGTCGTTTGCCATTTTCGCCGGCATATTCAAGGATGTTGTAATGGGGCGATGCTCCTTCGTGGCAAACCAAGAGGGCGAGGGCTGTGGTGGCTGCCGGAACGGAAAAATCACTCAAGGTGGATATTTGGCGCGGCGACGATGACGGCTACTACCAGTCGTTCACCGTGCCGCACGAGACCAGCCAGACCATTCTGGACGTGGTCACCTATGTGCAGCGCAAGCTCGACGCGACCTTGTCCTACCGGTTCGCCTGCCGGGTCGGCATGTGCGGTTCCTGCGCGATGACGGTCAACGGCCGGCCACGCTGGACTTGCCGCACCCACGTGGACAGCGTTGCGGAGGACGGTTACATCAAGATTGATCCGCTGCGGAATTTTCCGCGGGTCAAGGATTTGGCCGTCGATATGACGGTGTTCTTCGACAAGTGGCGTGACGCGAAGGCGCGTTTCGTGCCCAGCGAGGCCGATTTGGACGGTTTCGCCCAGGTCGACCCCGATAGCAGGGAGCGCAAGGAAGCCAGCGCGGCGATCGAATGTATCGGCTGCGGCATCTGCTATGCGGCGTGCGACCTGGTGTCCTGGAACCCCGACTATCTCGGCCCGGCGGCGCTGAATCGGGCCTGGACCCTGGTGAACGATGTGCGGGACGCCGATCCGAACGGCCATTTGAAGGCGGTGGCCGGTGACGCGGGGTGCCATGCCTGTCACAGCCAGCAGGGCTGCACGAGCCATTGTCCCAAGAGCCTCAGCCCGACCGCATCGATCGCTGGGCTGAAACGCAAGAGTTTCTCCGCTCTGTTGAAAGGCGCGCTATGAGCGGACGGCTCGAACTTTGGCTGTTCGTGTTGCAGCGCCTCTCGGCGATGGTGCTGGCGCCGTTGGTGCTAATTCATCTGGTGACGATGATCTATGCGGTGCAGGGCGGTCTGTCGGCGGCCGAAATACTGAGCCGGACCCAGGCCAATGCGATCTGGCCCGTGCTGTATGGGCTGTTCATCGTTGCCGTGGCCATCCATGGCGCCATTGGACTGCGTTCTATCCTTCGTGAGATGACGCCATTGCGGGACAAGGGCGCCGGTGTGGTCGCGGTCGCGTTCTGCGCCTTGGTGCTGATATTGGGCTATCGCGCGGTCGGAGCGATCGCATGAGTGTCATTGCCGCCCATCGAAACCATCCGACCTACTGGGCGTTCCTGCTGCACCGGCTGTCCGGACTGGCCCTGGCGATCTTTCTGCCGATCCATCTTTACGTCTTGTCGATGGCGGTCGGCGATGGCGCGCGCCTCGACGCCTTCCTCGACTGGACCCAGCAACCGCTGGTGAAACTGGCGGAAGTCATCCTCGTCATTCTTCTGGCCCTGCACATGGCCGGGGGATTGCGGCTGCTCGCCGTGGAATTCTTGCCTTGGCGCGACAGCCAGAAGACCTTCGCCGCCTTCGCCGGCGCTTTCGCGGTCGGCGCCGGCATTCTCTATTTCCTCAACGTGGTGTGAACCATGGAAGACATCAAACGACTGAAGACCGATATCCTAATCCTCGGCTCCGGTGGGGCGGGACTGTTCGCCGCGCTGCACGCGCACAAGGCGGCGCCCGATCTGGACATCACCGTTGCCGTAAAAGGACTGCTCGGCAAGTGCGGCTGCACGCGCATGGTGCAGGGCGGCTACAACGTCGCGATCGCCGAAGGGGATTCGGTGGAGCGCCACTTCCAGGACACGATCGAGGGCGGCAAATGGCTGAACAATCAGGACCTCGCCTGGACCCTGATCAATACCGCGGTCACCCGCATCCATGAGCTGGAAAACGAACTCGGCTGCTTCTTTGATCGCAATCCGGATGGCACGATCCATCAGAAGGCGTTCGCGGGACAGACCTTCGATCGCACGGTCCATAAGGGCGACCTGACCGGGATCGAGATCGTCAGCCGCCTGGCGGAGCAGGTCTGGGCCCGCGATATCGGCCGGCTGGAGGAGCACCGGGCGCTCGCATTGATCAAGGACGAAAGCGGCGAACGCCTGTCCGGCGTGCTGCTGGTCGATATGCGCGACGGCAGTTTTACCTTCGTGCAGGCCAAAGCGGTGCTGATGGCGACCGGCGGCGGGCCGACCATGTACCGCTACCATACCCCGTCGGGCGACAAGAGTTGCGATGGCATGGCGATGGCGCTGATGGCCGGGCTGCCTCTACGCGACATGGAAATGGTGCAATTCCATCCGACCGGGCTGATTGCGGGCAAGGACACGCGGATCACCGGGACGATTATCGAGGAAGGGTTGCGCGGCGCCGGTGGGCACCTGCTGGACGGCGAGCAGCAGCGCTTCATGAAACAGTATGACGACCGCGAAGAGCGGGCGACCCGCGACATCGTCAGCCGCGCGATGTTTGAACAGATGCGCAGCGGCAAGACGACGAAGAATGGCGGCCTCTACGTCACCATGCGACACCTGGAGCCCGACATGGTGCGCCGTCAGTTCAAGGGCATGGTCGAGCGCTGCCACGATGTCGGCTTCGATTTGGTCGGCGGGCTCGTCGAGGTCGTGCCGACCGCGCATTACATGATGGGCGGTGTGGTGTTCGGCATGGATTGCCAGACGGAACTGCCCGGCCTGTTCGCCGCCGGCGAGGATACGGGCGGTGTGCACGGCGCCAACCGGTTGGGCGGCAATGGGGTGGCGAACTCGACAGTGTTCGGCGGTTTGGCGGGCGACGCGATGGCGCCCTTCGTGAAGAACTCCGGCGTGCTATCCGACCCGAACGAAGGGGAGATCGAGGCGGCTATCGCCCGCGCCTTGGCACCCTTCGACAAGCCGGCCGGCGATATGAACGCGATCCGCGACAGGCTGTACGACGTGATGTGGGACGATGCGGGCATCATTCGCAACCGAGAAAGTCTTGAAAAGACGCTCGTGCAGCTCGACGAGATGGCGGCGGATTTGGCATCGGTGGGGCTTGCCGAGGAAGACCGCCGCTTCAATCTCAGTTGGCATGATTGGATGAATTTGGAAAACCTCATCCTGGTCAGCCGCTCGATCTGTGTCGCGGCGATCGCACGGGAGAATTCGCGCGGTGCCCATTTCCGCGACGATTTCCCGGAAGCGGGCGATCTGGAAACATCGACCTATACGGTGGCGCGGTTGCAGGATGGCGAGATGACGGTGGAGAACCGGCCGGTCGAGTTCACCCGCATCCGGCCGGGCGAGAGCCTGATCGAAGAGGACGCGGCCTGACCGTACCTGCGAGAAGACGGAGCAAGAGAAAATGGCGATGATCAAAGCCGAAGCGATCGAGGAAGCGGCCTACGAACTGACGGCCAAGGCCGCGATTGAGATCCCGCAGGACTATCGCGACGGGCTGCGCGGGATGCTGAAAGGCGAGGAGGCGGAGTTGAGCCGCTTCGTGCTCGAGGCGATGCTGGAAAATTACGAGGCCGCGGAGCAGGACCGCCGCGCCATGTGCGCCGATACGGGCGTGCGCCGTGTTTTCGGTAAGGCGGG
>JAPPPC010000648.1 GCA_028817685.1 Rhodospirillaceae bacterium | reverse complement strand
ACCTAAACACAGCGACATTGGATGGGATCGGGATGACGCTGGACGGTGCGACGATCGACGCAGGAAACCTGTCGACGACAACGCTGGTCGGCAATATCGATTTCAACAACAACGCCGCATTGAACGTCGAATCAAACGGCAGCAACACCGACATCGTCATCGACGGCACCGTGACGCTGAGTGGTGATGGCACGGGTACGGTGACGCTGGATGATACCAGCAACTTGGAACGGGCCCGGATCCTTGGCGACAACAACGGTATCCTGCGCAACGCGGTCACCATTCAAGGCGAGGTGCAGCTAGGCGTTGATTCACTGGAAATCCGGAATCTCGCGGGCGGTGTCATTCAAGCGAATGTTACTGGCCAGGAATTGATCATCGACCCCAACGCGGCCGGCATGACCAACGAGGGTACGGTTCTGGCGACCAATAACAGCACGCTTCGGGTCCAAGACGGCACGATGACGAATGCCGGCGGGAGGGTCGAAGTTGATACGGGGTCGGTCATCCTTTTCACCTCGTCGGGCGAGTTCGTCCAGGATTCCGGCGAAACCGTTCTGAACGGCGGCACGCTGGAGAGCAAGGGAACGGCCGCGCAGTTCAACGGCGGCGTTCTGAGCGGTAGCGGCACCGTCGCGGGCGGCGCAGTGTTCGCCGCCGGTGCGACGATTGCCGCGGGCGCGTCGCCGGGCATCATCGATTTCTCCGACGATTCCGTCTTCAACGGGCTGATCGAGATCGAGATCGCTGGTCTGTTGCTCGACGGCGGGGCACCGAACGCCGGTGAGATCAATACGGCAACCGATCCGGCCACGACGCAGTTCGATCAACTCAACGTCTTCGGTCTCGCCGAATTGGTTGCAGGGCTCACGATCGACGTCTCCCTCCTGGGCGGGGCGGCGCTGAGCACCGGCGATTTCTTCGACATCATGACCGCCGACCTGTTCCAGGTGGATCTGGGCCTGATCAATTTCATCCTGCCGTCGGATTTCTCGATCAGCCTGGTGACCCTGCCGGACTTCCTGTTCGGCGGCCAGGACCGGCAGGCGCTGCGGTTGGCGTTCAACGGCCAGTCGGTCGAGCCGACGGGCGTTCCGGAGCCCGGCATGTTCGCCCTCTTCCTGATCGCGTTGATCGGGATTGGCGCGATGCGCTATCGGGCGATGGCGTAGCACTGCAACATACCGCGGGAAGGGGCGTGCCTGCAGGGCGCGCCCTTTCTTTTTCCGAGAACAAATGAAGCCTGCGGCTTTATGCGTTTAGCGCTGTGCTCCTAAAATGGGTTCGCAATTTTAGGAGTGAGCCATGCCCGACAAATCGAAGACCTTAAAAGAACGCCTTGCGGCGCCGGCGATCACCATCATGCCCGGCGTGCATGACGGCTACAGCGCCCGTATCGTGGAGTTGGCGGGGTTTGACGTCGCCTGGATTTCCGGTGCGGGAATATCGGAGAGCCACCTCGGCTGGGCCGATCGCGGGGTGATGGGGCTGCAGGAGAACGTCGCCGCCTGCCGCGACATGGTCAACTGCACGGATCTGATTTTGCTGGGCGATGGCGACACCGGCTATGGCAACGCGATGAACGTGTATTTCACCGTGCGCGCCTTCGAACAGGCGGGCCTCGCCGGCGTCATGCTGGAGGATCAGACCTGGCCCAAACGATGTGGCCACATGGCGGGCAAGGACGTGATCTCGCGCGAGGAAGCGCGGGACAAGATCGCAGCCGCCGTCGATGCGCGCCGCGACGATGAATTCGTCATCAAGGCACGGACCGATGCGGCGGGCGTGCTCGGCGTCGATGAGGCGATCGAGCGGCTCAACCTTTACGCAGAGGCGGGCGCCGACCTGCTGTTCGCCGATGCGCTGCTGACGCCGGAGGATATCGAGAAGGTGGCGCGTAGCGTGCCCAAACCGCTGTCGGTCAATATGGGTTTCGGCATTCGCGCGCGCGGGACGACACCGTTGATCGGGCCAAAGGATCTTGAAGCGATGGGCGTTTCGGCGGTGATCTATCCGAGACTGCTTACTTCCGCCGCGTTGCGCGGCATGATGAATGCCATGGACGCTTTCAAGGAGGAGGTGATCGGCAACAACGGCACGCCGGACCGCGCTGACCTGATGATCTCCTTTGAGGAATTGAACGACATTACGGGCATGGCGCAGCTCGATGCGCTGGAGGCACGGTTCAGCGGCGGCAAGTAACGTCCGCAGCCGGATTTGTGCAGCCAGCATATCTTGAAATCGAATGCGGCGGGCGACATTTCATTGCTGCCAGGAACGAAGGGAGTGATGGCGGGGACATGGATTATGTTTGCGAAGCGCGGGACGGCAAGACGTGGTTTCGCATCGAGACGGAAATGGAGGCAGATCAGGAATCCGAACTGATGGATCATGCGGTCGCGAAGCATTTCCGGCGCGAACAGGAGAAGGCGGTCGCCAGCTACCAGCCGACCTCGACGGTGTTCATCGAGCAGAATATTGGGCTGAAGGCGCATATCCAGCGGGCCATGCCGCTGTTTCTGACCTTGCGCGACAATGACGGCGACGGGCTCGCGACGGCGATGCTGCCGCCAGGCGGACAAAGCGCCCCGAACTTCAAGATCATCATCGTGGGCAAGGGCAATCGCGACCCTTACGTGGGAGATAGCGCGGCAATTGAGACCCTCGGGAAGCATTACGGGATGACGCTCAGGCGCGAGGATTGCTACCCTTACAATCGGTGAGGGGCCTGCCCAGTTTGGATATAGGAGAAAAACGCGATGTTTGGACGTTTCATTATAGCCATCTGTCTGGCCTGGACGGGATCATCCGCCGCGCTGGCAGATGACCATCAGACCGCGTCGCCGAAGGGGGCGTCCGTCTATTTCATCGCCCCGCAGGATGGGGCTACCGTCTCAAATCAGGTCACGGTGGTCTTTGGTCTGAAGGGTATGGGCGTTGCACCCGCCGGCGTCGAGAAGGCGAAGACCGGCCATCATCATTTGCTGATCGACACGCCGTTGGAGGATTACGAGAATGCCGTCCCGGCCGACAAGATGCACCGGCATTTCGGCGGCGGACAGACCGAGACAACGGTAACGCTGAGCCCCGGCAAGCACACGCTGCAGCTCATACTTGGCGATCACAATCACATCCCGCACAAGCCGCCAGTGCAGTCGAAGCCGATTACGATCACCGTGAAATAGGCTCAAGAAGCGGTTTGGTCGCGGAGTTGCAGGGCTTGCACAAGTTCTGTGCGCCGTGCCTTACCCATTTCCGTGCGCGGGATATGGTCCGCGAAAACGAGATCGATCGGTTCGAGGTCTGCCGGCAGGAGCGGTGATAGCGAATCCCGGAGCGATTTCGGGTCGGTACCGGGCAGCGGAACGACGACAACGCACAGCTTGTCCGGCGCGCCTTCGGCGGGCAGGGCGACAAGGCACAAATCCCCGACCGCAACGGCAGCGCGCAATCGCTCCTCGACAGGTCCGGGCAGGAATTTGGTGCCGCCGATATTCAGCATATCGTCGGCGCGGCCAATAAGCTCAAGCGCGTGCGCATCGCGCAGCACGCCGAGATCGCCCGGATAGAACCAGCCGTCTCGGAACATGCGCGCAGTCGCTTCGGGGGCTTCCAGGTAACCGGGAACCACGCCCGGGGACCGCACCCGTATCCGTCCCGTTTCACCGGTGACAGGTTCATCGTCGTCGTTGAGGATTTCGACGGTGACGCCGGGGCGGATGCGGCCGATGCCGTCGCCATCCATGTCGCTGATACCGCCACACTCGCTGGTCCCGTAGCTTTCGATCAGCGTGTCGGCGAGATTCATCTTGAGACGCGAACGGGTATCCGCGGAGACTGCCGCGCTGATGACATAGATCGTCAGGTCGTCTGGTTTCCTGTAGTCCTTCGGCAGGCCGTCCAGCAGCTGCTTCAGAAGGTAGGCAGGTAGCGCGACGTGGCTGATGTTCTGACTTGCCAGCACGGTGGCGAGATCGGTCCGGCCTTCGTAAATGCAGGTCCCGCCCACGCGTGCGCAGGCGGTGGCGTAGTACTGCATGGCCTCGATCGTGAAGCCGAAACTCATCAGATATCGGGAGCCTTGGGCTAGACCGGAACGCTGCAGATAATTCTCGATCCAGAACTCACGGATCCGGCCAGTGTGGTACATCCGCTTCAGACTGCCGGTCGTACCGGAACTTCTGGTTATGCGCAGCGGTGTGTCGGGCGTAATCGGCGCCGTTCTGATTGGGTGTTCGGGCGTGCTTTGCCGGACGCTATCCGTCCATTCGCGGGTCATGACCTGGACACGCCGCGCCCGCGCGGGTTCGCCTCTCGCCGTGCATAGGATGAGATCGGATATCTCCAACTCCTCTCGAAGAATCTCTCTGTCTTCGGGCCGGTAAGAAAAACTGATCGCGCCCAATGCTTCTACCGACAGAACGGCAAGCCAGTGCAGATAGGGGTGTGGATGTTCGATGCCGACGGTCTGGCCGGATTCCAGACACAAGTCTCGCAACGCCGATACGAAGCAACCGAGGTCGCGATGAAAGGCCTGGTAGGTGATCGCCGCGCCATTGACGATGAGTGCGGTGTCGGCCGGACGGCGCGCCGCGTGTTCCGCAATGAAATCTATGTTGGATGAGATGAGCGCCGCCTATGCCCAGTCGGCCTTCTCGCCCCAGCGGTCCTGATAGACGAAATCGCCCAGGTCGCCGCGACCGACGGGACCGAAATTCCCCATCGGATAGCCGATCGGCAGGATCGCATAGGAGCGAACGCCCGGCGGCAGGCCAAGCGCCTCGTCCGACTCGTCCGCGTAGATCATGTGGCGGGTTGTCAGGGTCGCGCCCAGCCCCAACGCCCGTGCCGCCAAAAGCATGTTCTGCACGGCGGGATAAATCGACGCGCCGGACATCCGGTTCGGCGTGTCGTCGCCATGCTCGATGCAGGCGACGATCCAGATCGGCGCTTCATGAT
>JAPPPC010000185.1 GCA_028817685.1 Rhodospirillaceae bacterium | reverse complement strand
CTTTTGCAGGACAGCGTCCAGGAAATGGTGACCGAAACGCTGTGCACCTACCGGATCGGCGACACCTATGTGGAATTTGCCCGCAATGGCGACGCCGAGAATCTCAGGTGCGAGCAGGCCTTTTCATGGGCGATAAAATACGCAGCGGCACGAAACATCGACCGGGTCTACGGCGTCTATGAACTTGACCGGCCGCTCGACAAGAATCATTTGGACCGAATTCTAGCCAGCGGCCTCATCGACAAGCGCGAGCGCACCTTGCTTTTTGAAGATGACGCCTGCGACGCGCCTCTCTTGTGCCCGAACTGCTCGAGCGCGCTATCAAAGGCGCCAGTCGAATTCGAAACGGCGCTCGGCGCAATTTAGCGCCTTATCCTGGCACAGGAAAGTACCTGCGGGTCACCCTAATCCACGGGAAAAATAGGCCACGAGAACCGCGGCGACGATAATTCCGGCCAATGCCGTCGCGGCCAGCCATTCCCAGCCCGTCCCTTTGTTCCGCGCAATCATTGTTCTCTCCCCCCTTGATCCGCATCGATGACGGTTTCCCGGTCCGATGCTTATCTGTACCGTATGGCAGCATGCCAAGGACCGTAGAGGGAAGCAAAAAATGAACGAAGACCGCATTCTGACCGATATCGACGATGACGGTGTCGCGACGATAACCCTCAACCGTCCGAAAGCGATGAACGCCTTCGAAGACGGCATGCGCGAAACCCTACTCGACCGGCTCGACGCCTATTCGGCCGATTCCGGTATCCGCTGCGTCATCATCACGGGTGCGGGCAAGGCATTCTGCGCGGGCGGTGACATCGTCAGCATGGCGGCATTGCAGGACCGCAACGACACTGCCGTGGTCGAGGAACGGATGACGCTTGCGGCGCGCGTCATCCAAACGATCAAAGGGATGCGCCAACCGGTCATCGCCGCGGTCAATGGCGCGGCGGCGGGCGGCGGCATGAACCTGGCCCTGGCCTGCGACATGCGGCTCGCCAGCGATCGCGCGATCTTTGCGGAAAGCTTCGTCAAGATCGGCCTTGTTCCCGACTGGGGCGGCTTTTCACTGCTGCCGCAATTGGTCGGGACAGCCAAGGCGATGGAACTCATGATGATGGGTGATCGCATCGATGCCGACACCGCCCTGCGCCTTGGCCTGCTGAATCATGTCTATCCGCATGACGAGTTTGCCGGCGCGGTCGGCGCGTTCGCGCAGCGATTGGCATCTGGGCCGCCGGAAACGCTGGCCCGCATCAAGGAAGGCGTCTATTTGGGCGCCCGCGATTCTCTCGCCGACGGGCTCGCCTATGAGTACCGGACCCAACGGCAAATTTTCCTGTCGGACAACGCCCGCGAGGGAATGCGCGCATTTGTCGAGAAACGGGCGCCCCAATTCGAAAGCGGCGGGGACTGACGAGCGGCGAGACACCGTGGCCGGCCTGCCTCACATTCGAAAGATCGAGAGCACGGACCTGCCGGCGGTAACCCAACTGCTCGAGCAGTTGGGTTACACGATTTCAGCGCAAGAGCTTGCCAAACGATATGAAACGGTTGCCGAAGACCGGACTCACGCCGTCTGGGTGGCGGTTTCAGATGACAAAATTGTCGGATTTCTGCACGCTTTCGGCCGGCCAGCGCTGGAGAAACCGCCCGAGGTCGTGATCCAGGCGATGGTCGTTGACCATACGATGCGAAAGGGCGGTATCGGGGCACGGCTGGTAGAGCAGTCCGAACGATGGGCGAAGACGCAGGGCTATACATCCATCGCCTTGTCGTCCCACGTGGACCGGGCCGACGCGCACGCCTTCTACGAGCGGCTCGGTTTCAAAACGGTCGCGACATCCAGGCTTTTTCGCAAAATTCTATAGCGCCAACCGCCTGCGCGCCGCGTGGAATTTGCGCGGGTCGAAGCATTGGCTAAACTTCCGCGCCGATCAGCAGCGGAATAGGAACAGATGGCAATCGACGTACGATCAGGACCGGGCGGATTTGCAGGCGAAGTGCGCGGCGCAGACCCGGAACGCGCCGAAGATTTCTCGGCAATCCACCGCGCCTTCCTTGACCACGGGGTCATTGTCATCAGGGATTGCAGCCTGACGCCGGAGGCGCAGATCGCGTTCTCGCAGCGCTTCGGCCCCCTGATGGGCCGGCGGCCCTCCACCCCGGACAAGGTCCTGATGCCGGGCCTGCCGGAAATCGTGATCCTGTCCAACCGCAAGGTGAATGGCGAGACCGTGGGTATCACCGACGCGGGCCGCTACTGGCATTCCGACCTGTGCTTCGAGGAAAAGCCGAACATGGCGACGATTCTACATGCCGTCGAGGTCCCGCCGGAAGGCGGTGATACGCTGTTCGCCGACTTGCAGCAGGCTTACGAAACGCTACCGAAAACGCTGAAATCCCGCATCGACGGCAAGCGCGCCGCACACACATTTCGCAAACACTATCTCGAAGTGATGGCCGCCGGGAGCCCGCGCCCCCCGCTGACACAGGAGCAGTTCGAGGCGCTGGCTTTGAACTACCATCCGATCGCCCGCACCCATCCAGAAACCGGGCGGAAAACCCTGTTCGTCAATCCAGGCCATACGACGGAAATCGAGGGCATGGACGAAGCGGAAAGCCAGGATCTCCTAGACGCGCTCTTCGAACACTGTCTGCAGCCGCAGTTCATCTACCGGCACCAATGGAAGGCCGGCGACACCGTAATCTGGGACAACCGGCGCGTGATGCACAATGCCGAGCCATACGACATGGGTCGCTACACAAGGCATATGCACCGCAGCTGCATCCACGGAGACAAGCCTTACTAACGCTTAGTCGCGGCGACCTTCGACATTGGTCTTGATATTGGCCAGGCTGACCGCAGCCTCTTCGTCGATGCGGCGGATCATATCCTCGGTCGGCGGCTTCGGCCGCGCCGGGTTGATGACTGTCCGGGTGAACTTGATCCCGTCTTCGACGCCGTGAATGTCGTAGCGCACGACGATCTTACCGATGAAGTCGGTATCGGTCTCAGCGGTCCAGCTCAGCGGATGAAGCCGCTCGGTCACGACCCAGTCGAGCTGGGCCTCGCCCGTACGGGTGTGCCAGCGCTCTTGGAACGTATCGCCCTTCTGCAGCGGCTTATCGGGGCTGTCGATATGATGCGACGCCGCGATCCATTCCGGCCAGGAGTTTGGGTTGGATACGTAATCGAGGATGTCTTGGGCCCGCGCCTCGATGACGATGTCGTGGGCGCGCTTGAACCGGACGGTTTCACTCATGACACTGCCGCTCAAGCGACCTTGGCGAAGCGCTCATTAGCCTCGCGGAACATCCGCCGGGCCCCTTCGACGTCGAACGGACGCTCTTCGAGGGTTTCGGGATCCCACTCGCTGCGGCCCGGAGCGAAGAAATCGCCCCCATAAACGTGCAGCGCCGCGGTGATCTTTTCGATCGGATTGGTCACGGAATGAACGATATCCTTGCCAAGCGGTGCGGCATCTTTTGTCGACAGCGCTTCGGCTCCGGCCGCTTCCAGCGAATTTTCGGTCTTGCGCCAGAAAATGTTGTCTTCCCGGCCGCCATAGATGCCGATCACCGCCCACATATTATGGTTATGCGGCATCAGGGTCATGAGCGGCGCCCAGGCGAAGTTCAGGATCGTGAGGTCATCCGAATGGTAGAGCGGCGAGAATCCGGCCTCGGTCGGCTCCCCCAACGCCTTGACGATAGCGGCGGGATCCGAGACCGCCTCCGCCACGACTTCGCGCACGGCCTTATGGCTGTCGTCGTCGGCGTAGGCGCGTTTGCAGTCTTCGATGAATTGGTCAGTATCGAACATAGGCCGGTCTCCCTCAAATAAGACCGGCACACTACCGCAATCCGTGGGTTTCTCTCAATGCACCGCAGCGCGGGCGATTGTCGCAGGCCTCTTGGCTGTTTAAGGCTACTGCCGGTATTTCTTCGGCGGCTGCGGGTTGTTGTCCGGATTGGTGTCGTGTTTCGACAATTTATCCAGCAGCTTGCTGTCCAGTAGCGGCTTCAAATCCGCTTCCAGCGGATGCGCCTTTTCGCCGTCATAGACCTCGTCGCCATCGACATAGAGCGTGAACGCCTTCAGATACTTCGCCTTCTTGACGGGATTGTCGATCGTATCCTTGGTCCATTGATAAAGCGGGTACTTGTCGATGCCTTCTTTCTCCGCTTGTTCGCAATAGCCGGCGAAGGCGTCGTACTGGCAACTCAAAGTGGCGTTGTGCTTTGCCAGAATTTCCCCCAAAGGCGCCAGTGAAGGATCGTTCTGGTCACGCCGTGCGGTCTCAGACCGCGATTCGTCCAAGTTGATGCGGACTTGAAACTGCCACTCTTCGCTCATCTTCGCTCTCCATGTTGCCCCATACCGTTATATGGGCACCCGCCTCTGATTCGCAAAGACCCTCTCTGGACAACTACGTCGCAGAGATTGAGAATTCGTTTAATCCTAGGCCGCTGGCAGGCGGTCTTTCCATCACAATTGAATGGGCACAATCTGACTCATGGGTTTCGAATTCATCGATTTGGAAATCAAACAGGCGGTCGGTTGGTTTCGCTTCAACCGTCCACCCGTCAATGCGGTCAACCGGGAGATGCTGGGCGAGATGATCGCCGGAATCGAAGATCTGGACGCGAACCCCGACGCCAAAGTCATCGTGATCGCCAGCGCGCTGGACCGCTATTTCAACGCCGGCGCCGATATCGAAGCCTTCAAGGCGGCCGGCAGCGCTGGGATGCGAGGATGGCTGGACCAGACCTATGCATTGGCAAGTACGGTGCGCGCGGCGTCGAAGCCCGTTCTCGTGGCGATCAACGGTGTCGCGGTCGGCGGCGGGCTCGAAATGTCGCTGCACGCGGATTTGCGGTTCGCGGCGGACGACGCGCGTCTCGGCCAGCCCGAGATCAACATCGCCTTGATCCCGCCGGTCGCCGGAACTCAGGGGCTGGTGCGCC
>JAPPPC010000464.1 GCA_028817685.1 Rhodospirillaceae bacterium | reverse complement strand
GGTCGGACGCGGCCGCATCGGCACGGCGGCGGGGCTGCGCGCCAAGGCGCTCGGCATGGAGGTGATCTTCTACGATCCCTATCTGCCGGACGGCAGCGACCAGGCGGTCGGGTTCGGGCGGCGCGAGAGCCTGGAGGATTTGCTGCGCGACGCCGACGTGATCTCCTGCCACACGCCGTTGACCGAGGAAACCCGCGGCATGATCAACGGACAGGCGCTCTCCTGCATGCAGCCGCACGCGATTCTGATCAACACCTCGCGCGGCGAGGTCGTCGATGTGGACGCGGTGACCGAGGCGCTGAAGGCCGGCCGCATCGCCGCCGCCGGGCTCGACGTGCTGCCGCAGGAGCCGCCGGATCCGAACCATCCCCTGTTCCAGGCGCTGAAGAACCGCGAAGACTGGACCGACGGCCGGGTCATCGTCACCCCGCACGCCGCCTGGTACAGCCCCGACGGCGCCCGCGACTGCCGGGAGAAGGGGGCGGCGACAGCGCTGAACTATCTGATGGGCGGCCCGATGCGGAACTGCGTGAACGAACAGTTCCTGACCAACCCGCGCTAGCGGCGGCGGGTCGGCGGCGCCACCGTCCTAAACGGGCCGATGGATGCGGCCGGCTGAACAACGGAGAGAAGGCCCATGGCGGGACGGCTTGAAGGGAAAGTGGCGCTGGTCACCGGCGGTGCGTCCGGCATCGGCGCGGAGACGGCGCGCGTTTTCGCGCGGGAAGGCGCGAAGGTCGCCATCACCGACATCAATGATACGGCGGGCCGGGGCGTCGCGGTGGAGATCGGCGACGCGGCTTTCTACGCTTCTCTCGACACGCGGTCGGAGGCGGCGTGGCACGCTACGGTCGGACAGGCCGTGGAGACCTTTGGCCGCCTCGACATCCTGGTGAACGCCGCCGGCGTGCCGGGCCGCGGTCCCGACGGCAGCCTCAAGATCGATGAGCAAAATCTCGAGGATTGGAACCGGGTGATGGATGTGAATTCCACCGGCATCTTCCTCGGCATGAAAGCGGCGATTCCGGCGATGCGGAAGGGCGGCGGCGGCTCGATCATCAACATCTCGTCCATTTACGGGCTGGTCGGCTCGGTGCATAGCGCGGCCTATCACGCCTCCAAGGGTTCCGTTCGTCTCGCCACCAAATCGGCGGCCCTGCAATACGCGACGGAGAACATCCGGGTGAATTCCGTCCATCCGGGCATGGTGACCACGGGCATGAACCGCGACGTCAATGAAGACCCGGTGCTCTCCGTGCCCCGTCTCGCCAAGACCCCGATGGGCCGGTTCGGTCAGCCCATCGACATCGCCAATGGCTGCCTGTTCCTGGCGAGCGATGAATCCGGCTGGATGACCGGCGCGGAACTGGTGATCGACGGCGGCTACACGGTGGGGTAGGGGGCGGCCGGGCCTGCCGGTTGAAACGGCGCGCGCCAGCCGCTCTACTCGATTGGAGACGCAATTCGCGTTTCGCCGCTAATTTTTCGCACAGACCGCACGGAGCATTCGGATGCGTCCCACATTGTACGGCAGCAAACATGCGGTTTCCGCCGGGCACTACCTCGCAAGCGCCGCCGCATTCTCGATCCTCGAAGCCGGCGGGAATGCGATCGATGCGGGCTGTTGCGCCGGTATCGCGCTCGCGGTTCTGCATCCCGACGAGGTGAATTTCGCCGGCGTCGCGCCGATTATGATCCGCACCGGCGCGGGCAAGGTCGTCACCATCGCGGGGCTGGGCTACTGGCCGAAGGCCTTTCCCCAGGACCTGTTCATGCGCGAATACAACGGCACGCAGCCCTATGGCGTCCTGCGCACGGTGGTGCCCGCGGCGCCGGACGCCTGGATCACCGCGTTGCGCGATTTCGGCACCATGTCCTTCGGCGATGTGGCCGCCGCGGCGATCCGGTTCGCGAAGGAGGGGTTCGGCGTCGGCGAATTCCTGGCGAACGAATTCGCGAAGCATGAAGAGGATTATCGGCGCTGGCCGTCGAACGCGAAGCTGTTCCAACCCGAGGGCCGCGCGGTCCGGCTCAACGAGCGGTTCGTGCAGACCGATCTCGCGGCGACGATGCAATATATGGTCGACGCGGAACGCGCGGCGGCCTCGAAAGGTCGCGATGCCGGGCTCGCCGCGGCGCGGGACGCGTTCTATGCCGGCGATATCGCCGTGCGGATCGCGGACCATCAGAAGGAAGAGGGCGGGTATCTCACCTTCGAAGACCTGGCCAATTATCATGCCCGCTACGAAGAACCCGTGGTCACCCGCTGGCGCGACTTTCAGGTGATCACCTGCGGCCCCTGGTGTCAGGGGCCGATGTTGGCGCAGGCCCTGCTGATGGTCGAACGCGCCGGGCTCGGCGATCTGAAACATAACGAGCCCGCCTACATTCATCTCATCACGGAGATTCTGAAGGGCGCGTTCGCCGACCGCGAATATCACTATGGCGATCCGCTGTTCGTCGATGTCGGCCTCGACAGGCTGCTGTCGGCGGCGCATATCGAAAAGCGGGTCGGGGCGATCGACCGAAATGCCGCGATGCCCGACATGCCGCCCAACCTCTATCACAACAGCGAACCGCCGACGCCCGCGGCGGTGCCGTCGGAGCGCGACCCCGACACCTCCTATCTGTGCGTCGTCGACCGGTGGGGCAATGCGTTCTCCGCGACGCCGTCCGACGCCTCCTGGCGCGCGCCGGTCGTGCCGGGACTCGGGATCGTCCCGTCCGGCCGCGGCACGCAATCGCGCCCCGATCCCAACCACCCGTCCGGCGTCGCGCCGTGCAAGCGGCCGCGGCTGACGCCGAACCCGGCGATCCTGTTGCGCGACGACGGGTCGGTCATGCCGTTCGGCGCGCCGGGGGGTGACAGCCAGGTCCAGGCGATGCTGCAGGTGGTGCTCAACGCGTTCCATTTCGGCATGGACATCCAGGAAGCGATCGACGCGCCGCGCTTCATCAGCATGAGCTTTCCCAATTCCTTCGCGCCCTACAATCACTATCCGGGCCAGCTGGGGATTGAGGGCCGCTTCCCCGCGCGCACCCACGACGCGCTGATTGGGCTGGGCCACAAGCTCGAGGAATTCCCGGCATATTCGCGCCGGCTGGCATCGGTCGAAGCGGTGCTGTACGAGCCGTCGACCGGGTTTTTCCGGTCCGGCGCCGACCCGCGGCAGCCGGCCTACGCCATCGCGATTTAGGGCGAAATCGCCAGGACCCGCCGCAAGCCTGATTTTTGCTGCGATTTGTCCTACGTCAATTGGGAAGCCAAGGGACCGGTCTATGCTTTCGACAAGGTGACATTGTCGAAACGAACCGCAGGAGGTCCCCGGGCCATGACCCACACGCCGCACGAACTGGCTGAAGAATTCCCCGATCACGCCCAAAAAATCCATGAATTGAAGGTCTCGGACGCGCATTTCGCGCGCCTGGCCGACGAATATCATGTGTTGAACCGGTCCATTCACCGCGCCGAATCCGGCACGGAACCGGTCTCGCAATTTGCCGAGACCGAAATGCGCAAGAACCGAATGGGTTTGAAGGATGAAATTGCCGCGATCCTAAACTGCAACCAGGTCAGTGGTGGCGCATGACAATGTTAGATACCGAGAAAATGAAACAGGCGCTCGAGGCACGGCGCCAGGTTTTGAGCGCCAAAGCCGAAGAAATAGAGGGCGAGCTGCGCACGCCCGGCGATCCGGATTTTGCCGAACAGGCAACCGCGGCGGAGGGGGACGAGGTGCTTGAAGGTCTCGAGAATTCGGCGCTGCTCGAAATCGCCAAAATCAACGCGGCGCTGGCGCGCATCGAGAATGGCAGTTTCGGACAGTGCACGATTTGTGGCGCGCCTGTCGGCGAGAAACGCCTGGAGACGATTCCGCACGCGGCACAGTGCATTTCCTGCGCGTCCGAATGAGGTCAGCGTGCGGGAAGGGATGGTTCGGAAAAGCAAAACGCGGAACGGCAAAAGCTCCAGGCGATGAAGGCGAAATTGAACGATCGGTGACCGCCGGTATGGCGGCTTTTGTTTCGTGATCCTGTTGCCCCGTAATCCAGGGATATCTCAGACCGCCAGACCTCACCCCTTAGATAGCCGCATCGTTCAGGGCCGCGCCCGCGTGGCGGCTTGCGGATGATAGCGATAGTGACCTGTGATCGGGAACTCGAAGAGCATGTCCTCGATCAGGGGACCGCGACCGATATTGTGCACGATCAGCGGCCGCACGCCGTCGGCCGAACGCTCGCGCGTGACGATCCCGATATGCGGCCGGTTACCGCCCACCGTCCAAGTCACCAGGTCGCCTGGCAAGTAGTCCGAAGGATCGGCGGTCACGGCCAGGCGTTGGCCGTGCCTGGTGAAGAACGCCGCCAGGTTTGGCACGCGGCGGTGATCGATGTTGCGGTCGGGCCGCGACAGACCCCATAAAGCCGGATAGGCGGCGAAGTCGGCCGTCATGTCCTCATGCACCAAGCGCTGCAGATCGACGCCGAGCGCCCGATAGGCGCGGATGATGACATCGGTGCAGACACCCCGGTCCGGCGCCACATCCCCCATCGGATAGGCGATGGCGACGTAGGCGCCGTCATAGTCCACGCGATGCCGCGTGCGCTCGAGCGCCGCCGCCTCGAGCCGGTCCGCGAAGGCGGGCAGCGCATCGGCCCGCGCGACGCCCGCACCCCCGAGTATCACCAGCAATGTAATCCAACCGCGCATCCTGCGTATTTGACACGGCAATTGCGGCGAAGCGATGGCACTCTGGTGCGAACCGAGGGGAGATTCTGACCCATAGCGGACATCTCGGTGGCGATATACTTTCACACGGCTTCATTTTTGATCTTGAGGGTTTCCAGGCCATGGGCAGAGACGGTTTCGACGTGATTGTGGTTGGATGCGGGATTGCAGGGCTTTCGGCAGCGATAACCGCTCAGCAGAACGGCGCCCGTGTCGCGATCCTGGACCGGGCGCCACAGGACGAACG
>JAPPPC010000744.1 GCA_028817685.1 Rhodospirillaceae bacterium | reverse complement strand
CCTTCTCGGTCAATGCGCGCTGTATCGCGACCTCTTCGGTCACGTCGCGTTGAATGCCGATATAGCCGGTAACGCCACAACCTGCCGTCGTCACGGGGTTCACGGTCAATTCATTCCAAAATTCCTGCCCGCTTTTGCGATGGTTCAACAGGCGAAGCGTGATGCTGCGCTGATCTTCGACCGCTTGCCTGATTGCCGCGACCGCATCAGGACTCGTATGGGGACCCTGTAGGAAACGGCAATTCCGTCCGATGATCTCCGTTTGCTTATAACCGGTGATTTTCTCGAACGCGGCATTGGCGTAAACGATCGGATTATCCGGCAGAAGCGGGTTCGAAATTACGATCCCGGCATCCGATGCCGCTACCGCAGCGGCAAAGCTCGCCTCCAGCAGTTCGCCTGAAATCTGGGTATCACTTTCAAGCATGGTCGTTGCTGCTGCCTTGAGCCTGCCGTGAGAGCGTACCGACCGTTCGCGCGCGATAGTTCCGGTACAAACGGGATTTTCCGCAAATTTTATTTAATTTTTCTTAATTCTTCGGCTTGGGTCCGCTGTTTCCCAGGCATTTCGTCAAATTTTCCGCCAACGCCTCCAGAGTCTTGAAATAGGCGTCCGGTCCCGGCTTTTGCGCCACGCCAAGCGGATCAAGCTCACCGAGCCCGACCGCGGTGGCCTCCATCACGACGGCGATGGTCGATGGCTTGAATTGCGGCTCCTGAAACAGACATTTGACGCGATTTTGCGCGACCTTTCGCCGAATTTTGGCGAGGTGCCGCGCGCCGGGACGCCGCTCCGGATCGAGCGTCACCGTCCCCCGCGACGCCAGCCGATATCGAACCTCGAGATACTGATAGGCGTCGTGAAACACCAGATAGGGCGCGTGCCGGACGGGTGCCAGCCTTGCGTTGAGTTCCTCATGCAGCCGCTGCAATCGCGCTTCCAGCTGGCGCGCGTTCGCCCGATAACGGTCAGCGTTCGCGGGATCGATCGCCGTCAGGGAACGCTCGATGACCGGCACGATCGTACGGGTTAGGAGGGGGTCCAGCCAAAAATGCGGATCGCGCGTCCCGTGACCATGCGCGGCTTTGTGACCATGTGCAGCCTTGTGACCATGCGCGGCGGCGTGATCATGCTTTGTTTTGTGGCCGTGACCCGCGTGTCCGGCATGGTCCCCGGCAGCCTGCCAAAGCGCGTGTTTTCGAAACGGCAACAGCGGGACCGCCGCCCCAAGCGGAACTATTTTTGCCTTTTTAGACAATGACTTAACGGGATTTACCAGAAATCTTTCGAGCTCCGGGCCGACCCAGAACACCGCGTCGGCTTGCTGCAGGAGCCGCGCCTGCGACGGTCTGAGCGCGTATCCGTGCGGCGATTGCGCGCTGGACACCAGAAGCGCCGGCATGGCCACCCCGCGCATCACCCCGGCGACGATTGAATGGAGCGGTTTGAGGCTGACGACCACCTTGGGCGCCGTCTCGGCAGCATTCGACGCCACCGCCCCGCACAGCACAGCCGCCGCCACAACGAGGCCGTAGATCGTATGTGGCGCCCCTCGCCGGGCGCGGTTGGACAATCGCATGGTTTCACTGAGTGAAATGTTATAATGTAACATATGTTGCGGCGGCATTGCCGCTGTCAACCGTTTGTCCCCGCGAATGCCGCGAATAGTGAGATTGCGAGAGTTTCAGCATGGCTGAAGGCCGGTCACCGCTCATCGATGCCCGCGATATCGTGCTCGAATATGACGGCCGCCGGGTCCTCGACGGGGTCGACCTGTCCATTGCCCACCGCGAGATCGTCACCCTGATCGGCCCGAACGGTTCGGGGAAAACCAGTCTGGCCCGGGTCCTGCTCGGCCTCGCCGAACCGCAACGGGGCCGGATCGACCGGGCTCCCGGCCTTTCGACCGGCTATCTGCCACAGCGGCTGAACATCGACAAAACCCTGCCGCTGAAAGTCCGCCGCTTCCTCGCCCTGGCCGGCCGGACCTCACGCGCAAAAATTGACGACGCGCTGGACGCGGTCGCCGCCCGTCACCTGGCGGATCTGCACGTGGCCAGCCTCTCCGGCGGCGAGTTGCAGCGCACGCTTCTGGCCCGCGCGCTGCTGCGCGCACCCGACCTCCTGGTGCTGGACGAACCGACGCAGGGGGTCGACGTCTCGGGCCAGGTCGAGTTCTACGAGCTGATCGGCCGTCTGCGCGACCGCTTCGATTGCGGCGTCCTGATGATCTCGCACGATCTGCATCTCGTCATGGCCGCGACGGACCGCGTCATTTGCCTCAACCATCATGTCTGTTGTTCCGGCGCCCCGGAATCCGTTCGTCAGCACCCGGAATACCTCACCCTGTTCGGTGCCGAAGCGGCCGGACGATTGGCGGTCTACGCGCATCACCACGATCACGATCACGACCTGGCGGGCGACGTCGTCGACACGTCCCACCATCACCACTGATGCTGGACGACTTCCTCTGGCGTGCCGCGCTCGGCGGCTTCGGCGTTGCGCTCGCCGCGGGCCCTTTGGGATGCTTCGTGGTTTGGCGGCGCATGGCCTATTTCGGTGCCTCCGTGGCGCATACGGCATTGCTGGGCGTCGCGCTCGGCCTCCTTCTCGCGATCGACCTGACCGTCGGGATCTTGCTCACCTGCATCAGTTTCGCCGCCGCGATCGTCCTGTTGCAGCGCAAGACGGCCTTGGCGTCCGACACGTTGCTTGGCATTCTGGCGCACGCCTCGCTCGCCATCGGGATCGTCGCCCTATCCTTCATGGAAGGGGTACGGGTCGACCTTATGGGATATCTGTTCGGCGACGTCCTCGCGGTATCCCGAACCGACCTGCTCTGGATCTTCATTGGAGGCGGGCTATGCATCGGCATCCTGATCGCCATCTGGCGGCCGTTGCTGGCCATCACCGTCCATGAAGAGCTGGCCCGCGCGGAAGGCATTCCCGTCCTCGCCATACAATTGACCTTCACCCTGTTGCTGGCGATCGTGATCGCCGTCTCGATGAAGATCGTCGGCGCCTTGCTGATCATTTCGCTGCTGATCATTCCCGCCGCGACCGCGCGCCCCTTCGCGCAATCGCCGGAATCCATGGCGGTATTCGCTGGCCTTATCGGCGTCCTGTCGGTGGCCGCCGGTCTGTTCGCGTCGGTGACATGGGACACACCGTCAGGTCCGTCCATCGTCGTCGCATCGTCGCTATTATTCGCGGTGAGCCTGCTTGCCAGACGTTCGGCACGTTAAAGAGGATCGTCGAAAATAGACCGGATTCATCGGTCTAGCTGTAGCGCGACCCGCCGCCCGCCACCGCGACGCGGGCGCCGGACTTCACCTCCGCCACCGTGTCCGCCATATCGGAGAGATAGTTTTCGACCGCATCCGCGTGCCCGGGGGAGAGCATCAGATGCATCCCTTTCGGCTGGCGCAGATTGGCGGACATCCATCCCCTGTCACGCATCCCTTCGGCGACGGCGAAGATATCGAAGTCGTCCGACCCAAAGGCGAGCAAGCCCAACTGATGCTGCCCCCAGAACCGAAATCCGCCGATCGCCTCCAAGCCGCGTTCATATTTCTCACGGGTTTCGATCACCGTACGGACCTTTTCGCGGTACCCCGCGCAGCCCAAATAGCGCATGACCGCCCAGGCCGCGGCGATGGCGCCACCGGGCCGGGTGCCGGCAATCGTCGGCGTCGCCATTTCTCCGGTCGGCCAATCGCCGAAGCGGAACATCTGATGTTCGCGCAGCACGGCCGAGCGATAGAACACGGTCGAAGCGCCCTTGGCCGCGTAGCCGTATTTGTGCAAATCCGCGGACATCGACCGGACGCCCGGTAGCGCGAAATCGAACGGCGGCAAATTGACTCCGTTCATGCGCGCAAAGGGCGCAAAATACCCGCCGACGCAGGCATCGACATGCAGCCAGATATCGTGCGATTCCGCGAGTGCAGATAGGGCCTCGATGTCGTCGATGACGCCAAACGGAAAACACGGCGCCGAACCGATAATCATCATCGTCCGGTCGCTCACCGCGGCCGCGATCCCGGCCACATCCGCGGTAAAATCGTCCGCCACCGGCACACGGGTCACGGAAAGACCGAGATACTGCGCCGCCTTGTCGAACGCGGGATGTGCGGAATACGCCGCCACGATTTCCGTTTTGTCCGCCTTCCCCGCCGCGCGCCAAAAATCCCGGCAGGTCTTGACCGCAAGCAGAATGCTTTCCGTGCCGCCCGACGACATATCACCGCACGCGTCTTCAGGCGCGTTCAGCAGCGACAGGCCGAACCCGACGACCTCGTCCTCCATCCGGCGCAGGCTCGGAAAGGCGGCCGGCCCAAGGCCGTTCTCCGACATGAACATGCCATAGGCGTCCTTCGCCACCGCGCGAACATCCTCGCCGGGATCGAACACGTAAACGCCGAGCCGTCCGGCGCGCCAGTCGAAATCGTTTTCTGCGATCGCCGTCAGCTCGGATTTAATATCCGACCAAGCCGTGCCCTGTTCGGGCAATGCCGCGCGCTCGGTGGGCATCGACCTCTCCCAAATGCTGTGTGTAGGCTCGTCAGGTCAGTGCGCCATGAATACCGGAAGCTCGGTATAGGCCAAGATATGGCTGGTCGCGCCGCCAAAGATCATCTGCCGCAGCCGGCTGTTGGTGTAGGCACCTTTAACGACCATATCCGCGCCCTGTTTCGCCGACTCATCCAGCATCGCCTCTCCCAGCGAACGCTTTCCCGCTGCGCTGTCGATCGCGCTGGCCTCGATGCCATTGCGGCTGAGATGTTGCGCGACTTCGGCGCCTGTCGGACCTGGGACCATGGCATCCTCGATCGTGACCACCACGACTTTCTTCGCTTGCTGCAGGAAGGGCATGGCGAAAGCGATGGTGCGCGCGGTTTCCGTACTGCCGTTCCATGCGATGGCGATCGTCTCGCCCAGGGTGGCCGGCGCGGATGGCGGCGCAATCAGGATCGGGCGGCCGGTCTCGAAC
>JAPPPC010000529.1 GCA_028817685.1 Rhodospirillaceae bacterium | reverse complement strand
ATTGGTTTAAATGTAACCGGGAGCCGTTCACGGCGGATTGCGTTCTGATGTACGCCCAGCGCGGCCACGGCAAGCGTTCCTCCTACTATTCCGATTTTACGTTCGGGTGCTGGCAAGAGGGGGCTGAATCTGCCGACCCGCGTCTTGTGCCCGTGGGCAAGGCTTATTCGGGATTCACGGACGCAGAGCTTCTCGAACTGGACAAGTTCGTCCGCGCCAATACGACGGAGCGGTTCGGCCCGGTGCGCGCCGTCACGGCGGATCTGGTTGTCGAGGTCGCATTCGACGCGCTGCAGCCCTCGTCCCGGCACAAATCCGGAGTCGCCATGCGGTTTCCGCGCATAAAGCGGATCAGATGGGACAAGCCCGCCGCTGAAGCGGATAGCCTGACGACGCTTTCCGCCCTGCTTGATACGCCGACGGCCGACCAGAAACAGCAAAGCCTATTATGAGGATGTCGTAGGAGGCCCTGCGATTCAAAGCCGCTCGGTTTGGTCCGCTATCCAATATCTTCGACTTCCGCGATTACGGCAGCGTGCGTTAGAGTATCGCGCGCCATCGCATACCAACACAGGGGAGGAAATCTACATGCTGAAAATCTGGGGCCGCAACGACGGATCGAACGTCATCAAGGCGCTGTGGTGCCTGAACGAGATCGGTGTGGAATATGAGCGCATCGATTGGGGCGGCGAATTCGGCGGCAATGACGATCCCGAATACCGCAAGAAAAACCCCAATGGCCGGCTGCCGACCCTGGAGGAGGAAGACGGATTCACCTTATGGGAATCAGGCGCCGTCGTCCGCTATCTCTGCGGCCGCTACAGCATGCGCAACATGTGTCCGGCGACCCTGCGCGGGCGCGCCGATGCGGAGAAATGGATGGATTGGAGCTCGCTCAATCTGGGCCCATTCAACAGCGTTTTTCTGCAGCATTTCTGGCGCCTGCCGGAAGCCGAGCGCAGCCAGGAGGTCGTCGAGAAGGCGATCGCCACGACGATTCCGCATTTTGACGTGCTGGACGCGCATCTGGCCGACCGCGATTTCATATGCGGCGACCACCTGACAATGGCCGACATCCCAGCCGGCGTGCTGACGCACCGCTGGATCAACTGGTCGCCGCACCGCCCGTCGCACCCGAATCTCGAGGCCTGGCACGCGCGGCTGCTGGAGCGGAAAGCCTATCAGGATTGCGTGGTGGCCGTGACGCCGCCGGGACCGTAAGCGGCCTCGCCGCAATCCCGCGTCAGATCCCCCAATCGTCCCACATATTGTCGGCGGTTGGGGGCACGTCGCCTTCGAAGTTCCTTGTGTCGATCCACCACTGGAAGTCGGCGCCGGGGCCGTAGTCCGGATCGTCGATATAGTCACGCCCGGCGATCTGATAGTCGCAGGGGATGATCACGCGCACCACCGGTTCGCCGTCATCCGCGGAATGGTTGAGGCCGGCGGAATGCAGGGCGCGCGGGTGCCAGAAGATCACATCGCCGGGCGAGCCGGTGAACTCCACTGGTGCGGTATCGCGCAGAATGTCTTCGCGCGCCGCGAGGAACGGTTCGGCGTTTTCCGGCGCCATCGTCCCGCCATGCACGGTCCGCCAGTAGGTATGCAACCGCGCATGCGAGCCCGGCCACAGCATGAAGCCGCCGCCCCTTGGGTTGATCTCGCTGCCGATCACCATGGCCGACAGATGCGCTGCCATATAGTCCGTGTGCGGACGGTAGCGGTCCACGGTCCCCGGCCGCGTCGGAAACACGCTGTAGATGCCGCGGACCCGGGATGCCGGTGCCGGCGTGCCGCCGATCAGCGCTTCCGCAACCCGCCGCATGTTGGGATGGTTGACGACGCCGTCGAGCAGAAAGGGCTCGGTGCCGATCCCGCCCTTCGACCGCATCTTCCAATTGCCTTCCAGCAGCATGCCGACCTTCAGGGAATCGTCCTCAGTCCATTGATCGTCCGGCGCATCGATCCAGCTCTCCGGCGCGTCGCGCCGCATCAGACCGCGGGGCACGCTGCGCCAGATATGATCGTCGATCTCCGCGAAAACCGCGGCATCGTCGATCAGGCCGCGCTTGACGATGAAGCCGTGCTGCTTGAAGTGCGCGGCCTCGGCCGGGTTTACCGCTGCCGCGCGGTCGAATCCGCTGGGATCCTGAAACGGCGCCGGTTCCGGCAACGGCAGGTCGTCGGAGATCGGCAGGCTGGCGGCATGGCCCTGGTTGTAGTCGGCCTTCCGCATCGTGGGCGATATCGCCATCGGCACCTCGCTAAGTTTCGCGCAGGATAGGCCCCGGAACGGCGCACTGGCAATTGACGGGCACGCCTTTGCCCGCTGCGCTACAGTCATCGCAACGCCACAGCCCGGGAGACAGCGAATGGAAATCGACGGCCAATGCCATTGCGGCCAGGTACGCTATACCGCGACGGTCGATCCGCACAATGCCAGCGTCTGCCACTGCACGGACTGTCAGCGGATCTCCGGCAGCGCCTTCCGCACGACGATCCGCTTGCCGGACAGCGATCTGCACATGACCGGCGAAACCAAGATCTACAAGAAGATCGCAGCCAGCGGCACCGAACGCGCCCTGGTCTTCTGTCCTACTTGCGGGACGCAGATGCTCGGCATGCCGACGGGCGACGGGCCGAAACGCATCAGTCTGCGGCTGGGCACGTCGAACCAGCGCGCGCACCTGCCACCGCAACGGCAGATCTGGTGCAGTTCGGCGATGCCCTGGGTGGAAGGTCTGGCCGGTGTGCCAAAATCGCCAGCGCAGGATTAGCCCTACGAACTAACCCTTGAAGTGCTTCTCCAGCCGGTCGATCGCCGCGTCCAGCACCTCGTTCTTCTTGGAGAAGCAGAAGCGGACGAAATGCTTCGGCCCGTCCTCCAGATAGAAGGCGCTGACCGGCACGGCGGTAACCCCCGCCTCGGTCGTGATGTGTTCGCAGAAGGCCACATCGTCCCCGTCGAAGCCGAGCGGACGAAAGTCGGCGAACATGAAGTAGGTGCCCTGACAATCGATCACGCCGAAGCCTAGCTTGTTCAGCCCCACCGCAAAGCGGTCGCGCTTGGCCTGCATCTCGTCCGACAGCCCCTGGAAGTAGGCATCGTCCTTGCCGAGCCCGTAGGCCACCGCCTTCTGCAGGTTGGGCGGCGTGGTGAAGGTGACGAACTGGTGCGCCTTGGCGATCGGCGCCAGAACTTCGGGCGCGGCCGTGGCGTAGCCCACCTTCCACCCGGTCAACGAAAAGGTTTTGCCGGCCGAGCCGATCTTGATCGCCCGGTCGCGCATGCCCGGAAGTGTCATCAGCGGCGTGTGCCCGCGGCCATCGAAGGCGATGTGCTCATAGACCTCGTCGCACACGGCGTAGACGTCATGCGCGATCACCAGCTCCGCGATGAAGGACAGCTCATCATCGGTGAACACCTTGGCCGCCGGATTCATCGGATTGTTCAGCAGGATCAGTTTGGTCTTGTCGGAGAAGGCCGCGGCCAGCGCCTCGCGCGGCAGCGTCCAGTCCGGGGGCTCGATCCGCACCATCTTCGGCACACCGCCGGCGCGCCGGATGATCGGCAGGTAGCAGTCGTAAAGCGGTTCAATCAGCACCACCTCGTCACCCGGCTCGATCAGTCCCAGCATGCAGCCGGTCAGGACTTCGGTGGCGCCGGAGGCGACCATCACTTCGGTCTGCCAGTCGACGTCGAGACCGTAATGATGCTGGCCATGCGCCGCGACGGCCTGGCGCAATTCGGGAATGCCCAACATGGGCGGGTACTGGTTCGGGCCCGCCATCAGCGCGTCGGCGGCAACCTGCCGGACGTCTTCCGGACCATCCTCATCGGGGAAGCCCTGGCCGAGATTGATCGATTGATGCTCGATGGCGAGGCGCGACATCACCTCGAACACGGTGGTTCCGTAACCGGAGAGAATATTGTTGGCCTGCTTCACGCTTTCGCCCCGCGCCTTACTGATCGAATGGGCGCGGAGAATAACACCGAAAACGCCGCCGAAACATAGGCGGCATGTGCACTTTCACGGGGCCAATCAGAGATCGTCGTTGATCGCGGCGCGAACCAGTGCGCGGGCATCCCAAGCCTGGATGCCGGGCTGCCGTTCCACATAGACCGCTGTCGCGTAGTTCAGGGCGACGTCCGGCGGCCGGCCGAACGCGACCTCCAGCGCATAGGCGTCGGTGGCCCGTCGCAGGTCGTCGGATTTATTATGGGGTACAAACGCCAGGACGGAATGTCCCTTCTTACTCACCACTCTGCTTCCTCTTGCTCTAAGCTCCCGCCGGCACGCCGATTGCCTCGCTAACCATAGCCTTGGCCTGTCCGACAGGGACACAGGGGTGGCGCTGTTGATAGACGATCGTGGCCAGATTCAAGGCGTTGTCTTCGGTATTGCCGAATTCGATCTGTTCACGGTAGGCCGCTCGTGCGGCGCAAAATTCATCTTTAACCATCGAGTTCACCGTAACTCCTATCGTTTACCTCGGTGCCAATCCCCTCTCGACAGGTGTCATTGAAGTCGAATTCGCAAAATTCATCGTCCCCCAAATGAGGGATGTTTACCATCGTCGGACAGGGCGGGTATGGTGCCCACCGGTTCCGGGCGGCGGCCCCGGGGTAAATGGTCAGAAAATTTCAACCGGACGAGAAAATGGGAAATATTCGGCATAGCGCCCATTGGGGCGCTTTTACAGCGCAAGTCGAAGAGGGCCGGGTGGTCGGCGTAAAACCCTTTGAAACCGACCCCAACCCGACCCCGATCCTGCAGGGCATGCCGGAGGCGCTTTATCACGACTGCCGCGTCGCCGAGCCGATGATCCGCAAGGGCTGGCTCGAGAACGGGCCAGGCGGCAAGCGGGAACTGCGCGGCGGCGACCCGTTCGTACCGGTCTCCTGGGAGAAGGCACTCGATCTGGTCGCCGACGAGCTCGTCCGCGTGAAGCGCGATCACGGCAACGAGGCGATTTTCGGCGGCTCCTATGGCT
>JAPPPC010000829.1:2483-5004 GCA_028817685.1 Rhodospirillaceae bacterium | reverse complement strand
CATTTCGCCCCGGATTGGAGCCGCGTCGGCGCCAACAACGCGGTGATGTCCAAATATCCCGACCATGTCGACGATAACGATAACGCGAGTGATGAAAAGCCGTTCCGACTGGTCACCGCACCGGCGCGCAACTACCTCAACAGTTCCTTCAACGAGACGCCGACCTCGATCAAACGGGAAGGGCGGCCGAAGGTGAAGATGCATCCGGACGATATCGCCGAACTGGGCCTGGCGGACGGGCAGGCGGTGCGTATGGGCAATGCGCGCGGTGTCGTCAGTCTGCATACCGAGGCGTTCGAAGGTCTGCAGCGCGGTGTTGTGGTGGTGGAAAGCCTGTGGCCCAATACCGCGTATAGTGATGGTAAGGGCATCAACACCCTGACCAGCGCCGAACCGGGCCCCCCGAACGGCGGTGCGGCCTTCCACGACACGGCGGTCTGGATCAAGGCCGCTTAGGCGCGGTACCCTCTCACAAAGGGAGGAGACCGCCATGGATGACATTCTGATCAAGAACGGGACCGTGATCGACGGCACCGGCGCGCCCGAACGCCTTGCAGATGTGGCGATCCGGGAGGGACGCATTGCGGCGGTCGAGGAAAATTACAGCGGCAGCGCCGAGCGGGTGATCGATGCGCATGGGCGTATCGTCGCGCCAGGTTTTATCGACATCCATACACACTCCGACTTCACCTTGCCGCTCAACCCGAAAGCGGAATGCAAAATCCGTCAGGGCGTCACGACGGAAGTGGTGGGCAATTGTGGCTTCTCCGTGGCGCCGGCCTTGCCTGACAAGGTCGACATGCTGCGCGACTACCTGTCGGGCAGCGCGCCTTGGCTGCCGTTCGAGGAGACCGACTTTAGTCGTTACATGGATGCCTGGCCGGATATCTCGGTCAACACGGTGATGCAGGTCGGCCACAACACGCTGCGCATCATGGCGATGGGGATGGAGGACCGCGACCCGACAGACGGCGAACTGCAGGACATGCAGGCGATGCTCGCGGAGGCGCTCGAGGCGGGGGCGCTCGGCTTGTCTTCGGGCCTGTTCACCGCGCCCGGCTGCTACAGCAAGCCCGAAGAAATGCACGCGCTCGGTCGCGTCGTGCAGGCACATGGCGGACGCTATTCGAGCCATGTTCGCGATGAAAGTCACTGCGTGCACGAGGCGGTCGCGGAAGCGATCGATGTCGGCGAGACCTGCGGCATTCATGTCCAGGTCGCCCATCTGAAACTCAGCGGGACGGGCAAGTGGGGCGAGGCGGACAAGCTGCTGGGACAGTTTACCGCGGCGCGCGAGCGCGGTGTCGATGTGCATTGCGACCAATATCCCTATGACTGGGCGACGAACCCGCTCCGCTTCCTGCTGCCGACCTGGCTGCAGGAGGGCGGCATGGAAGCAATGCTGGAACGGCTGGCCGATCCGCAGACCCGTTCCCGCGTGCGGCAAAAGATCGCCGAAGTGGGGTTCAATAATTTCGGCCATATCGAAAGCTGGGCGGATATCCGCATCGCCATATCGCCGAACGGTGCGGCGGAACCGGGTCTGACCATCGAAGAGATTGCCGAACAGCGGAATATCGACGCGCTCGATGCTATCTTCGATATCATCATCGACGACCGCGGTGCCACCCGCATCCTGGTGCGCAGCATGTCGGAGGACGATGTGCGCCGCATTGCGGCCGAACCGACGATGACGGTGGGTTCGGACGGACCCTGCGTTGCGCCCTACGGCGTGACGGGCCAGGGCAAGCCGCATCCGCGTCTCTACGGCACGTTCCCGCGACTGATCGGCCGCTACGCCCGCGACCTGGGAATCCTGACCTTGCCGCAGGCGATCGCCAAAATGACCGGGAATGCGGCGACGGCCCTGGGCCTGACCGAGCGGGGCACTTTGCAAGAAGGCTATGCGGCGGATGTGGTGGTCTTCAATGCGGATACGATCATGGACGAGGCGACCTTCGACGAACCGCACACCTATCCGACCGGCGTCGAGACGGTCATCGTCAACGGCGCCGTGGTGATCCACGAGGGCACGCACAGCGATGCGCTGCCCGGCAAGCTGTTGCGACGTCGCGAGAACGTTCTCGGCTAGAGCAAATCGTGATTAATCGGAATCACCTTTGGTGATCCGATTAACATTTGAATTTGCTCTAATTCTACAGAGCGCGCAGATTCACGACTTTAATCGTGCGCAAATTTGCGCCCGATTAAAGTCGATCTGCGCTAGCGTGTTCGCGTCACGACGGCAAGGCCGGCGCCCGCCAAGGCGACGGCCCCCGCAAAGGTGGCGAACAGAACGAGATAGCTGTCCGTGATGCCGAGCAGCAGGCTGCCGATAGCGGGGCCTGCGACGATGCCGCCATACATGAAAAACTGATTGCCGCTTGTTGCGTCGGCCGCGCGACCGTCCGGTGCAAGAAGCGCGATCTCCGACATGAACAGCCCGACCCAGCCATTGCCGCCGATGCCGAGCACGACAGCGGCCCCATAGAATACCCAGACCGGCCAGCTCTCGTCAGAC
>JAPPPC010000829.1:0-2473 GCA_028817685.1 Rhodospirillaceae bacterium | reverse complement strand
CCACGACCCGCCCGCCCCAGCCCTTGCCGCCGCGGCCCAGCCCGCCAGCGGCCCCAGAGAATACCCAGACCGGCCCGCTCTCGGCCGACAGTGCGATGGCGATGAGACCCGCCGCCATGATGTATGCGAGCAGCGGCAGGATGGTGCGGGTCGCGATCCATCTCCCGGCGACGAACCCCAGCAGGATGCGCGCGGCGATGCCCGATATATGGTGTGTCGCGTAGATCAGCCCGGCCAACTCCGGCGCCATGCCGAGTTCGCGCCACAGATAGACGATCAGGTAGGTCGCCAGGGCGAGCTGGCTGCCCGCGAAGACCATGCCGGCAAGCGCATGTCCGCGCTGCTGCCGGTCGGTCCAGACGAAACGCAACGACCCGACCACATCCCGCAAGGCAACCCCGCTGCCGGTGCGCCGCGCCTCTTTCGGCCCGACCCCGAAGAGCTGCGAGATCAGCAGCGCGCCCACGACGCAGGCGGGAATGACGTAGAGCGCGGTGCGCCAATCGTAGAGAACGATCAGCGGCGGCAGGATGGCGCCCGCGAGCATACCGCCGGCTGGCGTGCCACATTGTTTGATGGAGAAGATCAGCGGCTGCAAGCGCGGCGGCGATACGCGCGCCAGCACGTGGCTGCCGGCCGGGTTCATGGGCGCGGTCGAGAAGCCGATGACCACCGCGCCGAGCAGGGCCCAGAGCGGGTGGGCCAGGCTGATCAGCAAGGTGCCCGTGGCGGTGCAAAGGAGGGTGGCTTGAAAAACGCGTTGTGCCCCGAAGCGGGCGATGAAGGCGCCGCTCGGCAGGCCGACGATCATCGCCGTCAGATAGACGATGGACACCGTGCCGCCCACCGCGCTCGCCGAAATCCCGAAATCCTCCGCCGCAGCGCTGGCAACGACAGGGATCGCGTACGACCCCATGGTGAGGACCGACTGGATCGCCAGGATGACCAGCAGCGGCGTCATCACTTGGCGCTGAAGGAGATCTTGCATGACGGTGGGCCCGGTTATCGCGCCCGGTGATCCTTGTCGAGGCCCGGCTTCTTCGGATGCGGGTAGGGGTGGTGGAAGTCGCGGACGATGTGATCGATGGCGGCGTATTTGGCGCAGCTTTCGTGATATATCTCGGCCAGCGCGTCCTCCATCGCGTAGTCCTCGCCCAAGGTGCGGGCGAAGGCTTCCGTTTCCGCCGGCGGATGGTCACGGTACCAAGACACCGTTTGCGCCAAGGCCGCTTCCGGTTCGACCGCATCGCGGTAACCGAGTTCCGACTTGATCTTGTAGATGTCGAAGAATTTGTGGTCCGCCGGCCCGAAGAAGGTCATCAGGCTGCGCGCCGGAAAGGCGACCTTATCCGGCACCGTGATGATCTCGATCTCGCCGCCCATCTCCCGTCCGATCATCTCCACCCATTGGGCGTAGGTGAACTGCCGGTCGTCGGCGCAATTGTAGACCTGCCCGGCTGCGGCGTCCGGCTGTTGCACGGCGAGCAGCACTGCGTGCGCCACATTCTCCGCATGACCGCGCGAGGACAGGCTGAGCCCGCCATCCGGCAGCACGATGTGCGGCCGCCCGTCCATGAAGCGTCGCATCAAGGCCCAGACCGTCGGCGTGATCTGCCGCGGACCGTAGACGGTGGGATAGCGGAAATGGGTCGCGCTGTAGCGCCCCGCCGCATGCCCTTCCATCACCGCCTCTTCCGAAATGCGCACCAGATAGCCGAAGCGGAACTCGTCGATATCCGGCACCTTTTCCGCATCCTCGTGCAGCGGGATCCGCATGCCGACGGGTGACAGCAGTTCCGGCTGGATCATGCCGCGATAGCAGGGCGCGCCGCCGACCGTGATCAGCCGGTCGCAATGATGACCCGCAATTTCCGCCACGTAGCGGATCCGCCCATAGGTTGCGATGATCAGATCGAAGCGGCGGCCGTCCAGCGCCTCGGCCAGGGTCTCGCGGAAATGCGGATCGCCGATGATGCGCGGCACCGAAGCCGGGATCTCGTCGCTGTCATGGGTGCCGCGATGCATCATCGAGACGTCGTAGCCAAGCGCGATCAGCCCGTTGATCAGATAGGGCCCGGTCGGTCCGGTGCCGCCGATGACGAGTGCTTTCAAGAATTTTACTCCCACAACTCGGTGCGCGCCTGTCCGATCCGGCGAACGGCGTAGTCGCAGAAATCTAGGATTTCGAGCCCGGATGGACAATGGCGTTGGTCTCCCGAACTAAACTCTTGAAAGGGAAAACCTAGTCAAAACACCAATCGATTGCATACAATGGCGTCGGTGAGTCCCTGTCCCCGCACCTCCCATGGTGGGTTGAAGGTAGTAAATGAAACTGTTGAAGATTGTTCTGGCTCTATTCATTGCGTCGGCGTTATCCGGCTGCCTAGGCCTCACCAGAAGTGTTGTCAATTTGGAAGTTGAGGTGGTCCCGGAAAATCGGACAGTTGATTAAGGTGTATTCCACCGGCAACGG
>JAPPPC010000559.1 GCA_028817685.1 Rhodospirillaceae bacterium | reverse complement strand
AAATCCTCCCTTATGAAAACACCTCAGGGTGTCCCAGGGGCGCTGATGTCAGACAAAATAAGGGAAGACGACCGCCGGCGAAGAGAGATTACGCGACGGCAAGAAGTGCCCGGCAAAGCCTGCCACGCCGCGCGCACTTTTTTCGAATCCCCCCCTCCTATCCCATACAATTATCTGAAATACGGCCTTTTTCTCCGTGGCACGCCGCATGCATTCCCGCAGCGGTGACGTAACACGCTTCGAGAACGAAGGCTTTCATGGAAAACCCAGGTTATATCGCCCTCTCGCGTCAATTGACGCTCCGACGGGAACTCTCCGTGGTCGCGAACAATCTCGCGAACATGAACACGCCGGCCTACAAGGCAGAGCGCATGATCTTCCGCGAATTCATCGAGAAACCGGAACCCAAAGAACCGATTTCCTTCGTGCAAGACATCGGGATGTCGCGCAATCTGACCGAAGGCCCGATCACGCCAACGGGCAACGATCTGGACCTGGCGATCTCTGGGCCCGGCTATTTCTCCGTCGAAACGCCGGACGGCGTTCGGTACACGCGGCATGGCAGGCTCCAATTGGACGGACAGGGCCAGTTGATCAACAGCCAGGGTTCGCCGGTGTTGTCCGACGGCGACGCGCCGATCACGGTTCCGATTGGATCCGGTTCTCTGACCATCGCCGCGGACGGCACAATCTCCGGCAATGGCGGCACCATCGCGAAGATCGGGCTATCCGAATTTGAAAAACCTGGCGAACTCAAGCGGGATGCGAATGGGCTTTACGAAGCCGGTGCACAAGCCGCTGCGGCGGCGACCGAAAGCGAAGTCAATCAAGGCATGCTGGAACAATCCAATGTGCAGCCGATCCTCGAAATGACACGGATGATCGACATCCACCGTTCATATCAGTCGGCCGCCAGGTTGGTTTCGCAAAATCACGAACAGGCCATGCGTGCGATCAACAAACTCGTTCGCGCGAGACAGGGATAGAGGAAGTTAACGATGCGATCTCTTGATATCGGCGCCACCGGGATGCTGGCTCAGCAGCTCAATGTTGAAGTCATTTCCCACAATATCGCCAACATGAACACGACCTCCTATACGCGGCGGCGCGCCGAGTTTCAGGACTTGCTCTATCAGAACCTCCGCCGGGTCGGATCGGACTCCTCGGATGCGGGGACGATCGTGCCGGCCGGCGTTCAAATCGGTCTCGGCGTCAAGACGGCCGCCGTCTACCGGATTACCGAGCAAGGCAATCTGACCCTGACGGAGAATACGTTCGATCTCGCGATCAATGGGGATGGGTATTTCGAGGTCCTGCTGCCGAACGGCGACACGGCCTATTCGCGGGCCGGCTCGTTCCAGGTCAGCGCAGACGGAGAAATCGTCACAGCCGACGGCTTTACCGTACAGCCTGGGATCACCATTCCGAACGATGCGGTCGACGTGTCGATCAACGCGAGCGGTCAGGTTCTGGTGCAACAGGATGGCCAGGTTGCGCCTTCCAACGTTGGACAGTTGCAACTCGCGATCTTCTCCAACGAAGCGGGCCTGCTGGCGATCGGCGACAATTTGTTCCTTGAAACGCCCGCCTCCGGTACGCCCACGACGGGGAACCCGGGATCTCCCGGTATCGGCACCATCCAGCAGGGTTTTCTGGAGACCTCGAACGTCAACGTCGTCGAAGAGATAACCAACCTGATCACGGCGCAACGGGCCTATGAGATGAACTCCAAGGTCATCGAGACATCGGATCAGATGATGTCGACCCTTAACAATATCCGCTAGCGGAGCCAGGCAATGACGGCAAGACAGTCCATTTTCGCGGCTCTCACCGTACTGCTGTTGCTGTTCAGTATTCCGGCGCCTGCGGCCCCACCGGCGAACTTGCGCGCGAATGTCGTCGTCGACGGCGATACGATCAAGCTCGGCGACATATTCGACGGCGCCATTGCGCAGGCCGACAAGGTCATCGCCTATGCGCCCGCGCCAGGCCGCAAACTTGTCCTTGAAGCAACCGGGCTCTATCGCGTTGCCCGCGCGTACCGTCTTCGATGGCGCCCCACCAGCCGCTTCGACCGGGCGATTGTCGAACGGCGCAGCTTGATAATCGAGACTGACCAGATCGTCGACGCGGTTCGCGAGGCGCTGCACAAACAAGCGAAGCTAACCGATGAAATGGATGTCGAGCTCGATGACCGGGCAATGCGCATCTACCTCCCCACGAATGCCGTCCCGATGGTCTCTGTGCACAGCATTTCTTATCAGCAAAGAAGCGGCCGGTTTTCGGCAGTGCTTACGGCGGGCGACCGGCAATATTCAGCCGCCGGCGGCGCGCACAAACTGGTCCAGGTCCCCACCCTGGCGCAGCGCCTGTATGCCGACGATATCATCGGCGCGCGCGATCTGGTCTGGAAGCCGATGCGCGTCAATCGCCTTGATCCGCGAACGGTTTTGAATGAGTCGAAGCTGGTCGGGATGAGCCCGCGCCGACCGATCGTGGCGGGCCGCGCTGTCCTCACCACGGAGATCCAGCCTCCGACGCTGGTCAAACGCGGCAAGCATGTGACCATCCACCTCCAGACAAAATTCATGAGGCTGACGGCAAAGGGAAAATCGCTCCAAAACGGCGGCAGGGGTGATGTTGTCCGGGTGCAGAATGTCGATAGCGGAAAGACTATCGAAGCCCGCGTCACGGGGCCGGAACAGGTCACGGTTTCGACGACCGGCGCTCTCGCATTGAATTAGGAACGGCCCATCATGATGCGCATTATCGCTAATAAATACCGAATTCTCCTTATCATGCTTGTGGCAGCGGGACTTTCCGCTTGCAATGCGCTCAATCGAATCTCGGAAATTGGACAGGAACCGAAATTTTCGGCGATTGAAAATCCAACGACGAGGCCAGGCTATAAACCGATCAGCATGCCGATGCCGGCACCCGTACAGGCGGTTCACAATCCGAATTCGCTTTGGCGCAAAGGATCCCGAGCTTTCTTCAAAGATCAGCGCGCCAGCCAGATCGGTGACATTGTAACCGTTACGGTCGCAGTCGATGATCAAGTCGATATCGAGAACGAGACCACCCGGACGCGGACGACGGACGAAGACACAGACGCGATCGCCTTACTGGGTTATCAGGGCGCTCTGAATTCGATCTTGCCGGAAGCGGTCAACCCGAACAGCCTGCTGGACATCAACAGCGCAACAACGAACACCGGTACGGGCACGATCGAACGCAATGAGTCAATTACGCTTCAAGTTGCCGCTGTCGTTACCCAGGTGCTGCCGAATGGCAATTTGGTCCTGCACGGCCGGCAGGAGATGCGCGTGAATTACGAAGTCCGGGAAATACAGATCGCCGGGGTTATTCGGCCGCAGGACATCAACAATCAGAACACCATCACGCACCAGCAGATCGCGGAACTGCGTGTCGCCTATGGTGGCCGCGGACAAATTTCCGATTTCCAGCAGCCGCGCTACGGCACGCAAATCATCGACATCATTTTCCCGTTCTAGCCGGGAGCCTGCGTGACGGACTGAACGCTAATGTAACGGTCTAATCGTCCCGGTGCGTCCGTTCCATGCGCTCGTGCTGTTCTTGCGCCTCGATGCTCAAGGTTGCAATCGGGCGCGCTTCAAGACGGCGTAACGAGATGGGATTATCCGTTTCCTCGCAGTAGCCATACGTGCCCTCGTCTATGCGACGCAGCGCCGAGTCGATTTTACTGATGAGCTTTCGCTGACGGTCCCGGGTCCGCAATTCCAACGACCGGTCAGTCTCCAGCGTCGCCCGGTCAGCCATATCCGATTCCGCCAAGCTCTCTTCCTGAAGACTGACCAGCGTCTCGCCCGTCGCCCGTAAAAGTTGAGAACGCCAATTCATGAGCTTCTGCCGAAAATACTCCCGCTGCATGGGATTCATGAATTCTTCGTCGTCCGACGGCCGGTAGTCAGGCGGAAGTAATGGAGACATACGCACTCCACAGGTGATGTTATTGCAAAAGCGCGCCATATATAGTCGCGTCCGACGTGGCGGGCAAGTCGCGGAAATGGCTTTGTTCTTTGATGTGATTCAGCGCGAGATTTAGGCGTTTCTCGGCTCGTATTTGGCAATCTCGACGCGAACGCGCAGCTCGATATCATCGAGCAACTCGTTCAGAGAGGGGTCATCCGCGCGTTGTCGCCGCGCGGAAACCATCTGCGCGAGATTGATCAAACGGTCTTTCGGGATTCCGCCCAGCAGAAGGTCGGTTCGGATCCGCTCTAACTCATCCAGCGTATCGAAACCCCATTGCCGCGCCCGGGCATTTGCACCGCCGGACGTCGCGTCCCCGACGGTCTGAATAGCGAGCACCGCATCGACCGTCTGTGTCGGCGCGGCGGATGTCACTGGCGACGCTGATTCAGCGGACGCGTCGAGATGGCTCGCGAAACCGCCGCCGCCCGCCGCTTTGTTCGTCTTCCCCTTCGCTTGCGGCGAGGAGGGACGAACACGTCCTGAAGAATCGATTTTCATGAGGCCAATCTACCCGTTATCGGGAGAGAACGAAACTATGTTCCCGAAACCGTGCCTATATGCGCTGGCGCCCGCACCTGGAAAACTTTGCCGGGCGCATCGGCACGGCTTGCCGGTGAGACCCCGGCGAACGGGTACCTGACGTGCACTGAAACGAATACATAAACAAAACCAATACGTTAAAATTCATTCGTACTGGCACGGCTTTCGCAGTTGTCACGCTGACGCGCGTATTGATGAAGCCGGCTTACAGGACCCATGACACACCCCGAAAGATACAGGAAACGGTCCCGATCCAGGACGCCTCGCTGTCTCGTATTGATGGCCCTGTCGGCCCTGATGGTCGTCACGCTCAGCGCACCCGCGACCGCCCAATCGCGCATCAAGGACATCGTTGCGTTCGAAGGCGTTCGGACGAACATGCTTGTCGGTTACGGGTTGGTCGTCGGCCTCAACGGAACCGGCGACGGACTGGCAAACGCACCGTTCACCCGTGAAA
>JAPPPC010000233.1:4535-5023 GCA_028817685.1 Rhodospirillaceae bacterium | reverse complement strand
TAAAAATACTGCGCGATATTGCTGACGATATGCAGTATGTCGCGTTGCCAGGTCTTCAGGACGGGGCTGTAGATCTGAATGAAATGCAGCAAATTCTCTTCCGGCAGCCGCAGCTTCTTCTTACGTTCCAGCGCGTCCTTCTCGGATTTGTCTTCGGGGTCCTTGTTGCTGACAGGCACGGTGCGCCAAAGATCGTTGAATTCCCGTTCCTCATGCTCATGGCGTTCGCGTTCACGCGCTTTCTTTTCGCGTAGCGAGGGCTCCGGCGGGCGTCGATACCGGTAGACGCCGTGATCCATCAGGGCGTGGGCGGCGTTGAGGATCTCCTCCACCGCCTCGGGGCCGTGCCGCTCCTCGCATTTCGCGATGTAACCCTTGGCAAACTCCAGGTAGTCGAGGATGCCGTCCGCATCGGTCCATTGCCGGAACAGGTAGTTGTTCTTGAAGAAATGGTTATGCACGAACGCGGCATGCGCCATGACCAGCGT
>JAPPPC010000233.1:1353-4525 GCA_028817685.1 Rhodospirillaceae bacterium | reverse complement strand
GAACATGTAGTTGTTCTAGAAGAAATGGGCATGCCAGTCCGAGGCATGGGACATTACCAGCGTCTGCATGGCCATGGTGTTTTCTTCCATATTGTAGCTGATGCATGGGTTCGAATTGATGACTATCTCGTAGGCCAGCCCGCGCAGGCCTTTGTTGTAGAGCTTTTCCTCCTGCACGAAATGCTTGCCGAAGGACCAGTGCTGATACATCAGCGGCATGCCGATGGAGGAGTAGGCGTCGAGCATCTGTTCGGAGGAAATGATCTCGATCTGATTGGGGTAGATGTCGAGACCGAGATCCTCCAGCGCTATTTCCTCGATGGCATCATAGGTGCGCTGCATGGTGTCGAAATCCCAACTCGACCCCTCGAACAGCAGTTTGTTCTTTTTCTTCTTCGCCCGCTTTGCCATCGCGTCAGACCTTCTCGTCTTTTTTTGCGAACAGTTCGCGGAAAACCGGATAGATGTCACCCGGCGTGCTGATGCGTTTCATCGCGAAATTCGCCCAGCGCTCGTAAACCAGGCGGTAGGAACGCCACAGCTCCGCGCCCTGGGTCTCGTCGTTGATGATGTCGGCTTCGCGCTCGTCCAGGATTTCGATATAGGCGAAATACTGGCAGACCGGCATGAGGACGTCGTTCAGCAGATCGACGCATTTCAAGGAATCGCCGGAGAAGTTTTCACCGTCGGACGCCTGCGCCGCGTAAATATTCCATTCCGAGGGTGGGTACCGCTTGGTCAGGACTTTCTGCATCTCGGTCAGCGCGGTGCTGACGACGGTGCCGCCGCTCTCCCTTGCGTAGAAGAAGGTTTCTTCGTCGACTTCGCTCGATTCATGGGTGTGACGAATGAAGACGACGTCGATGCGGTCGTACCGGCGCTTCAGGAACAGGTGCAGCAGGACGAAGAATCGCTTGGCGAGGTCCTTTTCGCGCTCGCCCATCGAGGCGGAGGTGTCCATGAGGCAGAACATGACCGCATTGGCGTTCGGTTCCGGCTTGGGCTGGAAATAGTTGTAGCGCACATCCAGCGGATCGATGTAGGCGATCACCCGCCGTTTGCGCTGCTGTTCTTCGAGCAGCTTGTGCAACTCTTTGCGGCGCGCCCATTGCTCGATCGTCGGTTCGGAGACCTTTTCCAGCGCGAATATTTCCTGCCGGATTTCCTCGATACCCTCTTCCTTCGGCCGTTTCAGCGCGAGACGCCGCCCCAGACTGTGCCGCATCGTCTGAACGACATTGATGTTTGCGGGCGAACCCGCCACGGAATAGCCGGCGCGGCGGTATTTGTTGGTAACGACTTCCTTCAGGTTCCGTTTGACGAGATCGGGAAGCTCAAGGTCCTCGAAAAACAGATCGAGAAATTCCTCGCGGGACAGGGCGAAGACGAAATTATCTTCCCCTTCGCCGTCCTCGGCGCCTTCCTTGCCCCCGCCGCCACCGCCACCGGCCGGCGGTTTTTCGATCTTGTCGCCGGCCTGGAACTCCTTGTTGCCGGGGAGGACGCGCTCGCGGTAGCCGCCGGTGCGGCCATGCCGGAAGGTGGGTTGTGCGATCCCCTTGGTTGGGATCGAAACGGTTTCGCCCTTGTCGGCATCCGCGATGTTGCGGCCCTGGATAGCCTTATCGACCGCATGTTTGACCTGCGAGCGGACGCGCTTCAGGAAACGCTGACGGTTTCCCAGGCTCTTATCCTTGGGGTTGAGGCGCCGGTCTATGAAATGATGGGGCATATCGACCCCTTTCCTATAGCCTCCGCGTTAGCCTGCCTTGTTCACCCGCATGTACCATTCGACGAGCCGGCGGACCTGCCGCTTGCTGTAGCCCCGGTCGATCATCCGTTCGACGAACTCGTGATGCTTCGCATCCGTGTCCTTGTCCTTCTTGCTGCCGAAACTGATGACGGGCAGCAAATCTTCGACCTGACCGAACATCCGTTTTTCGATGACCGTCTTCAGCTTCTCGTAGCTGGACCAAACAGGGTTCTGGCCTTCGTTTTCGGCACGCGCCCGCAACGCGAATTTGACGACTTCGTTGCGGAAGTCCTTGGCGTTTGTAATGCCCGCCGGTTTCTCGATCTTGGACAGTTCGGATTCGAGGATTTCCCGATCGTACATCTGGCCCGTATCGGGGTCCTTATAGTCCTGATCCTCGATCCAGGCGTCCGCATAGGCGATATAACGGTCGAACAGGTTCTGACCGTAGTCGCGGTAGGATTCGAGATACGCCTTCTGGATTTCGTGGCCGATGAATTCGGCATAGCGCGGCGCAAGCTCCGACTTGATGAAATCGAGATAGGTGTTCTCGACCTCTTCGCTGAACTGCTCGCGTTTGATCGCGTTTTCCAGGACATACATCAGATGAACCGGGTCGGCCGCCACCTCGTCGATGTCATGGTTGAAGGTTGCCGACAGGACCTTGAAGGCAAAGCGGGTGCTGACCCCGATCATCCCTTCATCGACGCCTGCCGTGTCGCGATATTCCTGGATCGATTTCGCCTTCGGATCGGTGTCCTTCAGGTTTTCGCCGTCATAGACCCGCAGCTTGGAGATAAGCGTCGAGTTCTCGTGTTCCCTCAGCCGTGTCAGGACGCTGAAACGACTCATCAGCTTCAGCGTCTCGGGCGCGCAGTGCGCCTCGCCCAAGGCGCTGTTCGACAGGAGTTTTTCGTAGATCGCGGTTTCTTCGGTGGCCCGCAGGCAATACGGCACCTTCACCACGCTGATGCGATCGAGGAAGGCTTCGTTGTTCTTGTTGTTGCGGAATTGCTGCCATTCCGCCTCGTTCGAGTGGGCGACTACGATACCGTGGTAGGGGATGCCGCCGATATTCTCGGTGCCGGTGTAGTTTTGCTCCTGCGTGGCCGTTAATAGCGGGTGCAGAACTTTGATCGGCGCCTTGAACATCTCGACGAATTCCAACAGGCCCTGCGTCGTCCGATTCAAACCGCCGCAATAGGCATAGGCGTCCGGATCGTTCTGGCTCAGATGCTCCAGCTTGCGGATGTCGAGCTTGCCCGTGAGGGCGGATATGTCCTGATTGTTGTCGTCGCCCGGTTCCGTTTTGGCCACACCGATCTGGCGCAGTCGAGAGGGGTGGAGTTTGACGATCGTGAACTTGGAAATGTCGCCGCCGAACTCGTCCAGCCGCTTAACCGCCCACGGGGAAATAAG
>JAPPPC010000233.1:0-1343 GCA_028817685.1 Rhodospirillaceae bacterium | reverse complement strand
TTGTCCTCGAGCAGGTCGCCCATATGGTCGCGGTCGAACAAGCCGAGCGGCGATTCGTAGAGGGGACTGATCTCTTCGCCGGCCTTTAGAACATAGATCGGCTGGTTTTCCACCAACGCCTTGAGATGTTCGGCGAGGGTCGACTTGCCGCCGCCGACCGGACCAAGCAGATAGAGGATTTGTTTGCGTTCTTCGAGGCCCTGGGCCGCGTGGCGGAAGAACCCCACGATCCGTTCGATCGTGTCTTCCATGCCATAGAGATCTTTGAAGGCGGGGTATCGCTTGATGGTGCGGTTGAGGAAGATGCGCCCCAATCGCTGGTCGGCACTGGTGTCGATTATCTCCGGTTCTCCGACGGCCGCAATCATCCGCTCCGCCGCGGTCGCATGCATCATCGGGTCTTCGCGACAACCTAAGAGAAAGTCTTGTAAGCTAAGCTCGTCTTGATTTCCACGGCTGTAGAAATCGGAAAAGACATCAAAAACTTCCATTTTTGCCGACTCCTTTGATTATCTATCGCGCTGCGCACCTCATTGCTGTTCGATCCTCCCCAAGTTTCTTAAATCCCCATATGAAACTATCAAAACTAACTTATGTCTTTTCGAGTCACGGTCCAAACACAACAGTTTGAAATATCACAAAAAAATATGACCAAACGACCTAGGAACATCCTTTAACCCCCCAGGAAGACATAACAATCCATGTTGTCGAGACCGGGGTAAAAATATGGTTAATTTGCGATTCTCAATCTAAGCCAGGGTGAAAATGCGCGCATTGACGAGCGTCACACTTGTGACGATTCGCCTAATACAAGTGTTCCCGGCCAGTCCTGCCGATCAAGCGGTAACGGTCAGGTTTCGCCGCGCGCATCCTTGAGGATTGACGCTGTCGCGTCGGCCAGAACCTGGCAGCCGGCAATGATGTCGGCGTCATGGCTGTCTTCGCCGAACGCGTGGCTGATCCCTTTGATCGAGGGGATGAAAAGCATCGCACAAGGCAGTTTCTCGTGGATGACCATGGGGTCATGGCCGGCCGCGCTGGGCATATGCCGCCACTTGCCGGGGGCGAAGGCCTCGGCTGATTGTGCGATGTGTTCCTGGAAACCGTCGTCCATCAATGAGGGACGGATCGGCGTCCGGGCGCTTTTCGCGGTGGCCTTGATTTTTCCGCGGTCGTTGATCTCCGCGATTAACCCGTGGACGATGTCCTCGAAAGCGTCGAGCTTGCCTTCGTCTTGGTCGCGAAACTGCAAGGCCATCTCGGCAAAGCCGGGAACGTTTGAGGAGGCGCCCGGCTAGAGGTTCGCCTGCCGCCCCGTCCAGACCGTCCGCGCGGCCGCCACG
>JAPPPC010000306.1:2596-5029 GCA_028817685.1 Rhodospirillaceae bacterium | reverse complement strand
CACCGCCCAGGGGTTGGAGCGCAGCAGCGGGCTGTCGGTGATCCAGGCGAAGTCGAAGCCGAGATTCTCCGCGTGCTTGAAAAACCCGATATCGTCGATCCGCGTCGCGGTAACGCCGAACTGCATGATGGACCTCGTTGAAACGTCCCGAGGGTTGTGATCGTGCGCCTGCAGGCAATCGAGCGCAATAGAGTCAATTTGCGAACGACCCGTTTCCCGCGCTCAGCTCGGCTGGTAAAGTCGCGGCAACCACAGTGCCGGGGTCAGGCACGATCAGATATGAGGGACAAACGCAGATGAAACTCTATTACACTGGCAATTCGCCCTATGCGCGGCGGCCGCATATGGCGGTGATCGAATACGGGTTAAGCGACAAGGTCGAGGTCGAGGATTGCGGGCCGCTGGGTACCGACGACCATGTGCTGCGGCAATACGGGCCGGGCGGCAAGGTGCCGGGTCTCTTGACCGACAATGGCGTCTTCATCTGCGAAACCTTGATCATCCTGAACTGTTTGGATGAGCTGTCCGGCGGCAAGCTTTATCCCGCCGCCGGCAAGGCGCGCGAGGAGGCGATGGCGCTGGAAGGGCTTGCCGGCCTGCTGATGGAATCGCAGTTCTACCGGGCGCGCGAGAACCGTCGCGACGCCAGCGAGCAATCGCCCGGCTATCTGGAGAGCGAGGCGGCGCGTTCGGCCCGCTGCTACGATGCGCTGGAAGCCCGGGCGGCGGGCTTCGGCGACAATTTCAATATGGCCCATTTGTCGGTCGTCGCCTGTCTCGGCTATGCCGACTGGCGCCATCCCGGTGACTGGCGCGACGGTCGCCCGGCGCTCGGCGCCTGGTACGACAAGATGATGGAGCGTCCGTCCTGTGCGGACACGAAGCCGGTCTTTTAGGGTCGCGTAGATACATCGAGCGTTTTCTTAACAACGCTTTCCTGTCATCCCGGACGAGGCGCTTTGCGCCGATGATCCGGGCTGAACGATTAAGAAAATCGTTCAGGGGGAACGTAGTATGTGGGATCGACATGGATCCCGCATCAAGTGCGGGATGACAGTTTGTTGTAGGGCACGACAGCAGGAAGGAATTCAAACATGGCAGACAATGGCAGGGTCGCGATCGTCACGGGCGCGGGCAGCGGGATCGGGCGCTACAGCGCGATCGCACTTTTGAAGGCGGGCTATTCGGTCGGCCTCGCGGGGCGGCGCGAGGATGCGCTCGCGGAATCGATCGCCGAGGCGGGTGCGGACGGCAGCCGCGCGCTGGCGGTGCCGACCGATGTGGGCGACGCGGCCTCGGTCGCCAATCTGTTCGCGCAGGTCAAAGGTAAATACGGCCGGCTCGACGTGCTGTTCAACAATGCCGGCACGGGCGCGCCGCCGGTCAATTTCGAGGATCTGACCGTCGAACAGTGGCAGACCGTGGTCGATGCCAATTTGACCGGCACCTTCCTGTGCAGCCAGGAGGCCTTCCGCATCATGAAGGATCAGTCGCCGCAGGGCGGGCGCATCATCAATAACGGCTCGATCTCGGCGCACGCGCCGCGGCCGAACTCGGCGCCCTACACCTCGACCAAGCATGCGGTGACCGGCCTGACCAAGGCGATGGCGTTGGACGGCCGCAAATACGATATTGCGACCAGCCAGATCGATATCGGCAATGCGGTCACGCCGATGACCGAGCGCATGACCCAGGGCGTACCGCAGGCGAACGGCACCGTCGAAGCCGAGCCGCGCATGGACGTGCAGCATGTCGCCGACGCCGTCGTCCAGATCGCGGAATTGCCGCTCGAGTCGAACATCCAGTTCATGACGATCATGGCAACCAAGATGCCGTTCATCGGGCGCGGCTGATGGCGGCGGATCCCAAGAACAGCGCGGAGCTGCTGCTTGTCGCCTTCTTCCCGCCCTTCCTGCGCGCGGATCTGGAGAAGGAATACGTTCTGCACGATCTGTTCAATGCGGACGATCCGGAAGCGCTGCTGGCCGAGGTCGGCCCGCGCATCCGCGGCATCGTCGCCGGCGGCATGAAAGGCCCGGACGCGGCATTGATCAACCGGCTGGAAAATCTCGAGATCATCTCCTCCTTCAGCGTCGGCTTCGACGCGACCGATGTGGTGGCGGCGCAGAACCGCGGCGTGATCGTGACACACACGCCGGACGTGCTGACCGACGATGTCGCCGATCTCGGCATGGCCTTCATCATCATGGCGCCGCGCCGCATCGCGGAGGCCGAACGCCATCTGCGGGCCGGCAAGTGGAAACAGGCGCGCATGGATCTCGGCACCAATGTGCGCGGCAAGAAACTCGGCATCGTCGGGCTCGGCCGCGTCGGCAGCGCGCTGGCGAAACGGGCGGAGGGCTTAGGGCTCGATATCGGTTTCCACGACATCGTCGAAAAAGACGTGCCAAACCGGCGCGACCCGGACCTGAG
>JAPPPC010000306.1:0-2586 GCA_028817685.1 Rhodospirillaceae bacterium | reverse complement strand
TACCGCGATATCCTGTTCGTCTCCTGCCAGGGCGGCGAGTCGACCCGCAACCTCATCAACGCCGAAGTCTTTGACGCGCTCGGCCCGAAAGGCTTCCTGGTCAATGTCGCGCGCGGCACCATCGTCGACGAGGATGCGCTGGTCGCGGCATTGCAGGACAAGCGTATCGCAGGGGCGGCCGTCGACGTCTTCCGCGACGAGCCGAATGCACCCGAAGCGCTGATGGCGACGGAGAACATCGTCATGACTCCGCACATCGCCAGCTCGACGCATGAGACGCGCCGGGCCATGGCCGATCTGGTGCTCGCCAATCTGCGCGCACATTTCGCGGGCGAACCCGTGCCGACCCCGGTGCCGGATCAGCGCTAGGCGGACGGAAGACCGCTCTGCCGTTGGTATTACGGATTGGGTGCATGCACAAAGTCGGCATTCGTCAGGAGATCATCGACCGCGTCCTCACCCGGCGAGGGCGGCTGCATTTGTTCGACCGCTTCGCGCCGGCCGAGACGGCGCTGGTCGTGATCGACATGCAGCCAACCTTCGTGGCTCCTGGCGCGCCTGCGGAGGTGCCGGCCTCGCGGGGGATCGTGGCCAATATCCAACGGCTGGCGGACGCGCTGCGGTCCCGGGGCGTGCTGATCTGTTGGGTCACGCACGCGAATGCGCAGACGGCGGGCGGCAGCGATTGGGACGGGTTCTTCGACTATTTCGTTGCCGACGCGGTGCGCGAGAAGACTTTGGCGAGCCTCGCGCCCGGCAGTCCCGATACGCTGTTGTGGCATGAGCTTGTGCCCGGACCGGACGATGTCTCGCTCTTCAAAAACCGCTACAGCGCGTTGATCCAGGGATCGTCGGACCTGCAAAAGAACCTCGACGCGCGGGGCATTCGCAATCTCCTAGTTACCGGGACCAAGACCAATATCTGCTGCGAGGCCACGGCGCGCGACGCGATGATGCTCGACTACAACACGGCCCTGGTCTCGGATGCGACGGCGGCGCTCTCCGACGACGAACACCGCGCGACCCTCGAGACGTTCATCCAGCAATTCGGCGACGTGCTGACCGCGGACGAGGCGATCCAACTGGTGCGTTAGGCGGCGCGCCGTGTCGGTCGATGATCCAACCGAGCGCCCTTGCGCTTTCTTACTTGAAATCGGCGGCGCGCTCCGTGATAGGTGAGCGGTCTTTTGAGCGTCACCGGAAGGAACAGGGCCCTGAGCACCCACCGCCCTCTCTCTGCGCCCGCGCATCGGTTCAGCCGCGAGATCGCGCTGTTTCTCGATGTCGATGGCACGCTGCTCGAATTCGCGGACACGCCGGACGCGGTGGCACCGGCGGCCGGGCTACCGGCGCTGCTGCGCGACATGGCGCAGGCGCTTGGCGGAGCCCTTGCCCTGATCAGCGGGCGGCCGGTCGGCGAGCTCGATCGGATATTCGCACCGCTTCATCTGCCGGCGGCGGGGCAGCACGGGCTGGAATGGCGCGGTGCCGATGGTCTGTTGCAAGAGACGGCGCGAGGTCCTGCACTCGATGAGATCCGCGCCGGGCTGAAAGATTTCGCCGCGCAGCATGAGGGTGCGCTGCTCGAAGATAAGGGGATCGCGGTGGCGCTGCATTACCGTTTGGCGCCCGGCGCGGAGACAGAAGCGCGGGGCCTCGTCGAACGTCTGCTGGCGGACCGCGACGATCTGCACTGCCTGGCCGGGAAGATGGTCTTCGAGGTGAAGCCGCGCGGGGTGGATAAGGGCGTGGCGATCACGCGCTTCATGGGCGCGGCCCCCTTCGGTGGGCGGGTGCCGGTGTTCGTCGGCGACGATGTGACCGATGAGGATGGCTTCCGGGCGGTAAATGATGCCGGCGGTATTTCCATCCGGGTGGGTCGTCAGGCAGACTCCGCCGCACAGTTCGCTCTGCCGGACGTGACCGCCGTGCGAGAGTGGCTTGGTGCCGTGCTGACACAGCTCAAGAAGGACATATTGTGAGTTCATCGCTGGAACTGGCCGTGATCGGAAACTCCACGATCAGCGCCCTGCTCGATCAAGAGGCGCGTATCGTCTGGGGCTGTTTCCCGCGCTTCGATGCCGACCCGACCTTCTGCGCGCTGCTCGACGAAGACGGCGCGGGCGGCTCCGGTTTCTACGAGGTCAGCCTGTTCGGTCTGGCACGCACCGAACAGCGCTACCGGCGCAACTCCGCCATCGTCATTACCACGCTGCATGACGATGACGGCAATGCCGTCGAGATCACCGATTTCGCGCCGCGCTTCAAACAATTCGGCCGTGTCTTCCGGCCCACCATGCTGGTACGGCACGTCCGCCCGGTTGCCGGTACGCCACGCATTCGTATTCGCTTGCGGCCTGCCTTCGAGCATGGCGCGGGACGGCCGGAGCGGACCCGTGGTTCGAATCATATCCGCTATGTCATGCCGGACCTGACCCTGCGGCTGACCACCGATGCACCGGTATCCTATATCGACGAGGAAATAGCTTTCGTCCTGGAATCGCCGATCACCATGATCCTGGGGCCGGATGAAAGCCTGACCCAGAGTGTGGCCCAGACCGGCAAGGAATTCTTTGAACGGACCGA
>JAPPPC010000871.1 GCA_028817685.1 Rhodospirillaceae bacterium | reverse complement strand
TGTGGTAACCGTCGGCGCGCTGATCGGCATGGCGGCGCATATCGAAGGCAAGGGCTGTTCGATCCTGGACATGACCGGTCTGGCGCAGAAAGGCGGCGCGGTGCTGAGCCATGTCCGCGTCGCGAAGAGCCCGGAGGATATTCACGCGGTGCGGCTCGCCTCAGGCGGCGCGAAGCTGCTGCTCGGCTGCGACATGGTCGTGGCCGCGGCCCCGGACGCGATTTCCAAAATCGCGCCGGGCGAGACGACCGCGGTGATCAACACCCACAAGACCATCGTCGCAGACTTCACGCGTAATCCGGATCTGCCTTTCCCAGAAGCGGAACTGGAGCGCACCATTGCTGACCGGGCGGGCGACGCGCATACCAACTTCATCGAAGGCACGCGTCTGGCCACCGCGCTGCTCGGCGACTCGATCGCCAGCAACATGTTCATGCTGGGCTACGCCTGGCAGAAAGGCACCGTGCCGATCAGCCGCGAGGCGATCGAAGAGGCGATCGCGCTGAACGGCGTCGCCGTCGAAGCGAACAAACGCGCCTTCCTCTGGGGCCGGCGCGCCGCGCACGATCCGGCGGCCGTCGAAAAATTGGCCATGCCGACGGCAGCGCCCGCGGTGCAGGTGGCAACCGCGCTGGAAGACATCGTCGAAAAACGCATCGCCTTCCTGACGGATTATCAGGACGAGGCCTATGCGCGGCGGTATAAGGATCTGGTGGTGCAGGTCCAGACGACCGAAGCCCGGGTCGTTCGCGACGACGACACGCTCGCCCGCACCGTAGCGCGCTATTATTTCAAGCTGCTCGCCTATAAGGACGAGTTCGAAGTTGCGCGGCTCTACACGGAATCGAAGTTCCTCGACACGGTCGCAAACCAGTTCGAGGGCGACTACAAGCTCAACTTCCACCTGGCCCCGCCGCTGCTGGCGGAGCGCGATTTGGAAACCGACATCGCCAGCAAGAAGGCCTACGGCCCCTGGATGCTCCGCGCGTTCAAGGTATTGGCGAAGCTGCGCTTCCTGCGCGGCGGCCCGCTCGATCCGTTCAACCGCACGGAAGAGCGCAAGCGGGAACGCGCCCTGATCACGGAATACGAGGCCGTTATCGCCGAACTGCTATCCCGTCTGAATGCCGACAATCACGGGACAGCGATCGAGATCGCCGGCCTGCCCGAACAAATCCGCGGCTACGGCCATGTGAAGGATCGGCACATCGCGGACGTGAAGACGCGCGAAGCGGAACTGCTGACGGCGTTCCGCAACCCGTCGGCACATGCGGATGCGGCGGACTAAAACGAAGGCGTAGACAAACCACTTTGTGTCGCCCCGGCCGCCGAGCCGGGGGCCAGCCGTCATGCAAAGCTGACCGTTTCCCCTGAACGGCCCTGATGGCCGTTCAGCCCGGAAAAGCGGCGCTATGCGCCTCGCCCGGGGATACGCTCAGAGCAGGAAACGCGTCGTCTAGCGCATCCCCAGCGCGGCCATGTAGGTGTCGAGGATGGCTTCCTGTTCCTGGCGGTCGGAGGTATCCAATTTCCGCAGGCGGACGATCTGGCGCATGATCTTGACGTCGAAGCCGCTGCCCTTGGCTTCGGAATAGACCTCGCGGATATCCTCGGCCAAAGCCGCCTTTTCTTCCTCCAGGCGTTCGATCCGCTCGATAAAGGATTTAAGCCGTTCGCCCGCAACGCCGCCCGTGTCAGCCATCGCCTGTCATCTCCCTATGTACTCGGTTGTTTGCGCCACGACCGGACGCTTGCAGCGCTTTAATACGGCGGACCGGGGTGGGCAAGGATTTTCGTCGCCGGCGTTGCCGGGAGCGGTCAAACCGCCTCTTCGGGCTCGACGAAGATGTCACTGTCGAGCCGCACACGCCCCTGATAGCGCAGCAAAATATCGTCGACCGCCTCGACCGGGTCGATAAACCGAGCCGCATCGGCGCCTTCGCTCTCCACGATGAGGACGCCCTTGTGCACGCGAACCGTGACCGGGTCTTCATCGTCCTCACCAACTTCGAGAGTGGTCCAATTCGACGTCCGGTAGAGTGCTATCTGCCACTGCCAGGGCACATCGACGCGGTCCAGTTCCTCGCCGACGAAGTCGATGATGTCGCGATCCCGCGCCGGCGGCAATCCCAGCAGGCGCCGCTTGCGGGCAACCCATAGCAAGGACGCGTAGCGATAGAGCAGCGGGATATAGAGCGGCAGGGCGAGGACGGTCAGTCCGAACAGTTCGAAGGCGCCCCAATCGGGTTGTACCACCCAAAGCAAGAGCAAGGCGGCGGAGATCGCCGCCATCGCGTATTTATACAGATCGAACCACATGCCGATCTGCCACCCGGATCAGTGCGGGTTGCTTTCCTTCATCTTGGCAAGCTGCTCCGGCGTCGCTTCCGTCTGGTGTTTGTCCTTCCACTCGCTATAGGGCATGCCATAGACGATTTCGCGCGCATCCTCGTAACCGATTTCCAATCCCTTATCCTCGGCAGCGGCGACGTACCATTTCGACAGGCAGTTGCGGCAGAAGCCGGACAGGTTCATCAAATCGATATTTTGGACATCGGTTCGCTCGCGCAGATGCGACACCAGGGTCCGGAAGGCGGCGGCCTCCAATTCGGTGCGCGTCTTGTCGTCGATATTCGCCATTTCGTCGTTCTCCTCAGTCGTCAATGCGTGTTGCCCTTAATCTGGTTTCTTTGGCGAGCAATTGCCACCCCGTCAGGTAACACCGTGTTGGGTCTCTTCAATCAGCCAATCGACGACGGCGTGCAACGCTTCCGCGTTATCCGCCCCCGCGGTCTTCGCCGCCTCATAGACGGCGACCTGACGGTGTGCGCTCGTGCCGCGCTTTAGGATGTCGCGCGCGTTTTCCACCTCCGCGACGCAATCGAGCCGCTCCGCATCTTCGCGCACCAATTCGATGATCTCTTCCAGCAAATCGGCATAGTCGACGATCGCCCCTTTGCCGAAATCCACCAACCCCTGATCGAACCCATATCGCTGCGCCCGCCACCGGTTCTCCTGCAGCAGCATGTTGGAATAGACCCGCCAGCGCTGATTGTCGCGCCGCAGCCGCATCAGCATGGATACCAGGCAGGCAAAGATAGCCGCCACGGTGATGCCGTCCTCGGCCCGCGTACAGATATCCGCAACCCGCATCTCAACGGTTGGAAATTTGGCGCTGGCGCGAATGTCCCACCAGATCTTGCTGGCATCCTCGATCAGCCCCGCATCGACCAGTGACGCGACATGCCGCGTGTATTCCCCGTGGCTGTCGAAACGCTCCGGCAGGCCGGTGCGCGGCATTTCGTCGAAGACGCTCAGCCGGTAGCACCTCAAGCCCGTCTTACGTCCCTGCCAGAAGGGCGAGGAGGTGGTGAGCGCCAGCAGGTGCGGCAGGAAATAGGTGACCTGGTTCAGGATATCGTTGCGCAATTCCGGATCCTCGATCCCGACATGCACATGCATGCCGCAAATCAACAGCCGCTTGGCCAGATGCTGCATATCCTCCGCCAGGACATTGTAGCGGTCCTTGTCGGTATGACGCTGAATGCTCCACTCGGCAAAAGGGTGGGTCGAGGCCGCAATGGGACGCAGCCCGTGCTTCTCGGCGGCCTCGGCGACGCACGACCGTAGATTATCAACCCTCGCACGCGCTTCCGATATCGAGCGGCAGACCGGCGTGCCGACCTCGAGCTGCGCCCGCAAGAACTCCGGGCTGACCATGCCGCAACCCTTGCCGATCAGGCTCTCGCAATCCTGCAGGATCGCGTCGGGTGGATCGACCGCCAGATCGCGCGTCACCGGATCGACCAAAAGGTACTCCTCCTCGACGCCGATGGTCAGCGGTAGATCGGGACTCATGACGCGTACTCCGCTTCGTCCGGACGCAAAGGCCGGTAAAGATCCTGGTCGTCGAGAATGGGCGCCAGCGCGTCGGCGATGATCGCCGCCCATTTCTCCGCACCGTGCTGCGTATCGATCAGGTCCTGGCGGATTTCCAAAAGAATGTTGGGGTAGCCCTTCGGCATCGCATGGGTCTCGACCGTGTAGCCATAAAGATCATAGCCCGAATAGGGCTTGTTCGCGCCGACACAGACATCGGCATTTTTCGACAGCGCCGCGATAAACCGTTTCGCCATACGCGCGTCCGGCCCGAACAGCACACCGATATGCCACGGGCGCTCGAACCCTTTCATCACCGGGGTAAAGCTGTGTATCGATATGAGCGCCGGCGCAGCGACCCTCTCGCCTGCCCGATCCATCGCGGTAGAGACCGCATCGTGATAAGGCTCAAAGACCGACGCGACGCGCTGCGCCGTATCGTCCGCCGACAGGTTCCGGTTGCCCGGCACCAGGACGCCGTCGCTTATCTCTCTGATCGAGGTCAGATCGTCGGGCGGCCGGTTAAGGTCGATGACCAGCCGCGAAAAGCTGCTGAGCACCGCCGGCGCGTCCAGCCGCTGGGCCAGTTCGCGCGCGGTCGCCGATGCCCCGATATCCCAGGCGATGTGCCGCGCCCGGTCCGCCGGATCGAGCCCCAGCCCGTCCAGTTTCGCCGGAACGGCTTCGCCGCCATGGTCGCAGACAACGACCGCGGTCGCCCGGCCTGCCGCATTGAGGACGGTCGCCGGTGCCGGATCGTCGTCGCCCAGCAGCGGCGATCCCGAGGATTCTTTAACGCTCCGTGAAGACATGGGCGCGCACTATAACGAAAACCCGATTACTGGCCAGCGCCCATCAATCCATCAAATTGTCATGCGAATACTATTAAAATGGGCTGCACCCCTTCCGCGGAAGGTTTAGTACTTAACCCTATCGCCCCCAATTCCCCGAGCCAGGTGACGGATGAGACGACAGCACAGAACGAAAATTGTCGCGACCTTGGGTCCGGCGACCGCCTCGACGGAAAAGATCGCAGAGCTTTTCGATGCGGGCGTCGATGTGTTCCGGCTGAATTTCAGCCATGGCTCGCAGGACGATCACAAGGCGAATTACGAAATCATCCGCGAGCTGGAATACGAGACCGGCCGGCCCATCGC